>NZ_JACAPW010000002.1:460053-585166 GCF_013385495.1 Pseudomonas sp. F8002
CCGCTCCCACATTTTGATTGTGCTGTTTTCAGGTTTTTGGCTGCAACAACAGCGCCACCAACGCACTCCACCCCGTCTGATGCGAAGCCCCCAACCCCCGCCCGGTCTCGCCATGAAAATACTCATGGAACAACACCAGGTCGCGGCTCGCCGGGTCCGCCTCCAACTGTGCATACCCCACCATCGACGGCCTTGAACCGTTCTCATCCCTCAGAAACAGGCTCGTCAACCGCTGGCTCAGCCCCTGCGCAACCTCCTCCAACGACGCCAGNNCCACCGAGAAATTATCCGCGTAGTACCGATGAAACTCCCGCAGCGACTCAATCAGCATGTAATTGACCGGCATCCACAAGGGCCCACGCCAGTTGGAGTTACCCCCATACAACCGCGAATCCGACTCTGCCGGCTCATAACGGGCACACAGCGTATTGCCATTCATCTTCAGCGCCAGCGGTTCCTCGGCGAACGCTTTCGAGAGTGAACGAACCCCAAAGGTGGAGAGAAACTCCGACTCATCCAGCATCCGCCGCAGCAAATCCTTGGTCCGCTCCCCCCGCAACAGCGCCAGCAGCAGGCGATTACCCTGCCCCGGCTCGTTCCAGCGCGACACCAACTTGGCCAGGTCCGGCCGATGCTTCATAAACCCCAGCAATCGCTCGCGCAAACCCTCCAGCCCTTCATGCTCGCGCTGCTCCAGCACCAGCACCGCAAACAGCGGCATCAGGCCGACGATGGAGCGCAGGCGCACCGGTTCGCTTTCACCGCCAGGCCGATGCAGCACGTCATAGAAAAACTGGTCCTGCTCATCCCACAAGCCTTCGGCGCCATCGTCAACGCGGTTGATCGCCCCGGCGATATACAGGAAGTGCTCAAAGAACTTCACCGCGATATCCACATACACGACATTGCGCTTGGCCAACTCCAGACCGATACGCATCAGGTCCAGCGCATACGCCGCTACCCACGCCGTACCGTCCGCCTGGTCCAACTGATAACCCGGCGGCAAATCAGCCGAGCGATCAAACAGCGCAATGTTGTCCAGCCCGAGAAACCCACCCTGGAACAGGTTGCGGCCCTCGGCGTCCTTGCGGTTGACCCACCAGGAAAAATTCAGCAGCAGCTTGTGGAAGATCCGCTCCAGGAAATCCATGTCGCCCACGCCATTCAGCGCCTTGTCCTGCTGATACACCCGCCAACTGGCCCAGGCATGCACCGGCGGGTTGGCGTCGTCAAAACGCCACTCGTAGGCCGGCAACTGACCGTTGGGGTGCATGAAGCGGTCTTTCACCAACAGCAACAG
The DNA here is from genome assembly GCF_013385495.1 of Pseudomonas sp. F8002. NCBI lineage: Bacteria > Pseudomonadati > Pseudomonadota > Gammaproteobacteria > Pseudomonadales > Pseudomonadaceae > Pseudomonas > Pseudomonas sp. F8002. Next base: position 461,354 of record NZ_JACAPW010000002.1, read on the forward strand.
TTGCTGCTTGGCATAACCGGGGTCGATCAGGGCAACGGCCACCGCCTGGAACCCCTGGTCCCAGGAGGCATACCACGGATATTCCCAAGTGTCGGGCATCGAGAGAATGTCGAAATTCGACAAGTGCCGCCAATGGGTATTGCGGATATGCAAACGCTCGGGCGGCGGCGCGGGCTGGGCCGGGTCGCCGTCGAGCCATTGATTCACGTCGAAGTAATACAGCTGCTTGGACCACAGCAACCCCGCCAGGGCCTGGCGCTGCACGTTGCGCGCGTCTTCATCGGCGATGCCCTGTTGCAGCGCCGCATAGAAATCATCGGTCTCCTGACGGCGTTCTTCGAACAGCTTGCGCGCATTGATCCACGGCGCCTCCACCGGGGCGAAGCGCAGGTACAGGGTTTTGCTTTCCTGGCCCGCCAGCTCGAGGATGAAACGCGCAGCCACCTTGGTCCCCGAGTCCCGGCGAATCGCTGCTTGCGCCCCCGTGGTCACATAGTCGTTGATCCCGTCCTTGAACGGCCCCGGCGCCGGTTGCCCGTCCAGCCTGGGGTAGTTGGTTTCGTTCTCGCAGAACAGCCATTCCACCCCGTCCTGGCCCCAGGCACTGAGGTGGCGATCGAACAGCTCATGGTGCCGCGCCACCACCTGTTCGCCCTCCAGGCGCAACTCGGGCCTGGGGGCATCGTGGGTCCAACTCCAGTCGTTGCGCGCCCACAGGTGCGGCAACACCTGCAGGCGTGTGGGTTGGTCCGAACGGTTGTGCACGGTAATGCGCATGAATACATCATCGGGCTGGTGCTTGGCGTATTCGACGGTGACATCGCAATAGCGGTTGTCTTCGAAAACCCCGGTATCGAGGATCTCGTATTCGGCATCTCCAAGGCCACGGCGGGCGTTCTCGGTGATCAGGTCATCGTAGGGAAAGGCCGCGTGAGGGTATTTGTAGAGCATGCGCATGTAGGCATGGCTCGGCACGCCATCGACGAAAAAGTACAGTTCCTTGACGTCTTCGCCGTGGTTGCCCTCGGCGTTGTTCAGGCCGAACAGGCGCTCCTTGATGATCGCGTCGCGCTCGTTCCACAGCGCCAGGCCCAGGCACCAGCGCTGGGCCTTGTCGCTGAAGCCCGCCAGGCCATCCTCGCCCCAGCGGTAGGCGCGGCTGCGGGCGTGCTCGTGGGGGAAGTAGCGCCAGGCATCGCCGTCGGCGCTGTAGTCTTCGCGCACCGTGCCCCATTGCCGTTCGCTCAGGTAGGGGCCCCAGTCACGCCAGCGCTCGCCGTCAGGCTTGGCCAGGCGCTGGCCTTCAATCGTTTCCAGAATGTTCGTCGCAGGCTGTGCCGTCATCGAGTCTTCCGTCGCGTTCAGAGGTGACGGCCAGTGTAGAGCCCTTCGACGGTGAGATGCACGTGAAGCTGACGTCATCCCGCTCATTCATTTGCAGAATGAAGTCCAGAGGAATCTTCGTTTGCAAGGCGCCGGCAGGCCCAACAAAATCAGGCATCCGTGCTTTTCCTCTCTATAGCCGCCAGGAATTTTTCTATGCCCACCGCCCGCCCAGTCAGCCCTGACGAGATTCGCAAAGGCTTCTCCAAGGCCATGTCTGACATGTACCGCGATGAAGTGCCGCTGTATGGCGCACTGATGGAACTGGTGGCCGAGACCAATTCCCGGGTGCTGGAAACCGACACCGCGCTGGCTCATCAACTGCAACGCACCGGGGAAATCCAGCGCCTGGACAGGGAGCGCCACGGCGCCATCCGCCTGGGCACCGCTGAAGAACTGGCCACCATCAGCCGCCTGTTTGCGGTGATGGGCATGCAGCCGGTGGGCTATTACGACCTCACGCCGGCCGGGGTACCGGTGCACTCCACCGCCTTTCGCGCCGTGCATGAAAGCGCCCTGCAAACCAGCCCCTTCCGGGTGTTCACTTCGCTGCTGCGCCTGGAGCTGATCGAAAACCCGGAACTGCGGGCCTTCGCCCAGTCAGCCCTGGCCAAGCGCTCGATCTTCACCCCACGCGCCCTTGAGTTGATCCAACAAGCCGAAGCCGACGGCGGCCTCGACGCCGCCCATGCCGAAGAGTTTATCCAGCAAGCCCTGGAAACCTTCCGCTGGCACCACACCGCCACCGTCACGGCCGCGCAATACCAGCAACTGAGCGACCAGCACCGGCTGATCGCCGACGTGGTCGCCTTCAAGGGCCCGCACATCAACCACCTGACACCGCGCACCCTGGACATTGACCAGGTGCAGGCCGCGATGCCCGGCAAAGACATCACCCCCAAGGCCGTGATCGAAGGCCCGCCCCGCCGCCAGTGCCCGATCCTGCTGCGCCAGACCAGCTTCAAGGCCCTCGACGAGGCAATCGCCTTTACCGATGCCAAAGGCAGCCACAGCGCGCGCTTCGGCGAAATCGAACAACGTGGCGTGGCGCTGACCCCCAAGGGTCGCGCGCTGTACGACCAACTGCTGAATGCTGCACGGGATGAATTGGGCGCGTTTCCGAATGAGGCCAATGCCGGGCGCTACACCGAATTGATGGAGCAGCACTTCCAGGCGTTTCCCGATAATTACCAGCAGATGCGTGAGCAGGAGCTGGCGTACTTCCGCTATTTCGTAACCGAGAAAGGCTTGGCCGCCCAGGACAAGTTTAAAACCCTGGACGAACTGATCGCCGCCGGCCACGTGGACTTGGAGCCGTTGGTGTACGAAGATTTTCTGCCGGTGAGTGCGGCGGGGATTTTCCAGTCGAACCTGGGGGATGCGGCGCAGAGTCACTACGCGGCCAACTCCAACCAGGCCGAGTTTGAAAAGGCCCTGGGTCGCCAGACTATCGACGAGTTGACGTTGTACGGTGAAACCCAGCAGCGCTCGATTGACGAATGCAAGCGCGCGCTGCTGGCTTGAAAGAGAGAGTTCGCCCGGCCACAGCGCATTCCATGCGCCGTCTAAGAGCCCCAGTGCCGGGCGAACGGTTGGCATGATAGGCAGCGACGGGGTCGCTGTCTTTCAGGCAATTCTGAACAAATATTTTACTTGGCCGCGGCTTTCTCCAACTGCTCGACGATCTTGTCTTTGATCAACAGGCGTTTCTTCTTCAATTTCTCCAGCTCCTCGTCACCGCCACTTGCGGACTCAAGCTCCAGCACCTCCTTGTCGGCGCTGTCATATTGGTGGAGCAGCGAATCCAGGTAATTGTCGCCCGCCCTGCGCTGTTGAATGTCTTCCCTGGTGAAAGTCAGGTCCTGATACAGGTCGTGTTTCACTGGCATGGAGTACCTCCGCAAGTTGATCATTGACTGAATGCCCCTTGAAGCTAGCCCATCCGGCGGGCTCTTGTCATGTTTGAGATCAACCTGTCGCGTTTGCGTCCCCGTTCGTCGCGGGGCAGACGATTTCATAAAACCTTTGGCGCACGCTGCCCTCCACTGTAGATCGTCACCCGATGGAGAACAGGTTCCATGAATCACGCTGCCAACGCTGTCGACACCCAGTGCATCAACACCATTCGTACCCTCGCCATGGACGCTGTGCAGAAGGCCAACTCCGGCCACCCCGGCACGCCCATGGGCCTGGCGCCCGTCGGTTACACCTTGTGGAGCCGCTTCCTGCGCTATCACCCCGAGCACCCCGACTGGCCCAACCGTGACCGTTTCGTGTTGTCGGTAGGCCATGCCTCGATGCTGTTGTATTCGCTGCTGCACCTGGCAGGCGTGGTGGAGATTGATGCCCACGGCAAGCGCTCCGGCCAACCGGCCATTAGCCTGGACGACATCAAGCAGTTCCGGCAGATGAGCTCAAAAACCCCCGGCCACCCCGAATACCGCATGACCACCGGTGTGGAAACCACCACCGGCCCCCTCGGCCAGGGGTGTGCCAACAGCGTCGGCATGGCCATGGCCGAGCGTTGGCTGGCCAAGCGTTTCAACCGTGACGACCAGGTGCTGTTCGACTACAACGTCTACACCCTGTGCGGCGACGGCGACATGATGGAAGGCATCAGCAGCGAAGCCGCGTCCATCGCCGGGCACTTGAAGCTGGAGAACCTGTGCTGGATCTACGACAACAACACCATCAGCATCGAAGGCCACACTGAACTGGCCTTCAGCGAAGACGTGATCAAGCGTTTCCAGGCCTATGGCTGGCACACCTTGCACGTCACCGATGCGAACAACCTGCTGGCTTTGAGCGACGCGCTTAGCACCTTCCAGAAAAACACCGGGGCACCGACGCTGATCGTGGTCGACAGCGTGATTGGCTATGGCTCGCCCCACAAACACAACACCGCGTCGGCCCATGGCGAGCCTTTGGGCGATGAAGAAATCCGCCTGACCAAAGCCGCGTACGGCTGGCCCGAAGACTCAAGCTTCCTGGTGCCGGATGAAGCGCGCACGGTCCTGCGGGATGCACTGCTCAAGCGCAGCAAGCCGCTGTATGAGCAATGGACTGAAACCCTGTCCCACCTCGAACAGTACGAACCGGAACTGGCCGATGAACTGCGCCGCATGCGTGCCGGCGAGATGCCCGAGCATTGGCAGGAGCAACTGCCGAGCTTTGCCACTGATGCCAAAGGCGTCGCCAGCCGTGCCGCCGGTGGCGAGGTGTTGAATGCGTTTGCCAAGCAGATCCCATGGCTGCTGGGGGGCTCGGCCGACTTGTCGCCGTCCACCAAGACCAACCTGACGTTCGACGACGCCGGGCGCTTCAGCGCCGAGAACTACGGCGGGCGCAACCTGCACTTCGGCATTCGTGAACATGCCATGGGCGCGATTGCCAACGGCATGGCGCTGTCGTACCTGCGGCCCTACACCTCGACCTTCCTGGTGTTCAGCGACTACATGAAACCGCCGATTCGTCTCGCGGCGATCATGGAACTGCCGGTGGTGTTCGTGTTTACCCATGACTCGATTGGTGTCGGCGAAGACGGCCCCACTCACCAGCCCATCGAACACCTGACCCAGTTGCGGGCGACGCCGGGATTGCTGACCCTGCGCCCGGGCGACGCGAATGAAACCCTGGAAGCCTGGAAAATTGCCCTGGCCCAGACCCATCGGCCGACCTGCGTGGTGCTGTCGCGGCAGAACCTGCCGACCCTGGACCGCACGAAATACGCAGCGGCGTCGGGCACTTCCCGTGGCGCGTATGTGCTGGCCGGCGCCGATAAGCCCCAGGTGATCCTGATGGCCACCGGCAGTGAAGTCAGCCTGGCGGTAGACGCCTATGAGCAACTGAAGGCCGAGGGCGTGGCGGCGCAAGTGGTGTCGATGCCGAGCTGGGAACTGTTCGAAGAACAGGACCAGGCCTACCGCGACAGCGTGCTGCCACCCGCAGTGAAGGCACGCCTGGTGGTGGAACAGGCCGGCCCGTTGGGTTGGGACCGCTACGTGGGGCAAACCGGGGCCAAGGTGGTGATGAACAGCTTTGGCGCCTCGGCACCCTTGGCCAAGTTGCAGGCCCAGTTCGGCTTTACCCTGCAGAATGTGGTGAAGCTGGCGAAGGAGCAAGTCAGGCTCAACAGCTGACCCAGTGCATGCATGCCGGGCGTGGCCTACCGAGGGAAACCTCGGCGCCACGCCCTGCTGCTCATTTCCCGCCGGTGACATCCAGGAACGTACCGGTGATGAAGGACGCCTCGGCGCCTGCCAGCCACAGGATCGCCCGAGCCACTTCTTCAGGCTGGCCGCCGCGGCCCATGGGAATCGAATCCTTTACGCGATCAACCCGCCCTGGCTCCCCGCCACTGGCGTGAATGTCGGTGTAGATATGCCCCGGGCGGATGCAGTTGACGCGTATTCCCTCCCTGGCCACTTCCTTGGCAAACCCGATGGTGAAGGTCTCGAGAGCCCCCTTTGATGCGGCGTAGTCGACATATTCGTTGGGGCTGCCCAGCCGGGCGGATGCCGACGAGATATTGATCACGGCACCACCCCGTCCCTGGTGACGAAACGACATGCGCTTCACCGCTTGCTGGGCACACAGCATCGGCCCGATCGCGTTGACCGCGAAAATCCGCTGCATCCGCTCGAACGGCAAGTCTTCGACCCGGGACTGCAACGCGTTGATCCCGGCGTTGTTAACCAGCACATCGATGCGCCCGAACGTCCGATCTATCGCCGCAAATAACTGGACGACCTGCTCCGGGTCTGCGCTGTCCGCGCGTACGGCCAACGCCCGGCGCCCTGCCGCTTCTACATCCGCCACCACCGCGAGGGCGGCAGACTCATCGGAAACGAAGCTGATCGCCACGTCATAACCTTGTGCGGCGGCCAGCCGCGCGGTGGCGGCGCCAACGCCACGACTTCCACCTGTTATCAGAATCAGCGGTGCCTGCGGGACGGTATCCATTGCGCGAACCTTCATGTGGTGGTGGAAAATGCTTTGCCTGCTGTCAGCCGATCAGGATGGTGCCCGTAGCAATCACCACGCACGCCAGCACCTTGCGCACCGTCAGTGTCTCGCCCAGGAAGAAATAGCCGATCAGTGCCGCAAACAGCACGCTGGTCTCGCGCAAGGCCGAGACCGCGCCCATGGGCGCACCGGCCATGGCATAGATAATGATTCCGTAGGCCAGGAGCGACACCAGCCCACCGGCGAAGGCCGTGAAAAACCCGGGCCGCACGCTGAACAGACTTTTCGGGCCCCGCAGGCCGATATACACCGCCGGCATCAACACGCCCCACAAGGCGCACATCCATACCGTGTAGGCCATCGGCGCACCCGACAGGCGCGCGCCGATGCCGTCTGTCACGCTGTAGGCGGCAATGAAACAGCCGGTGCCCAGGGCGTATGGCAGGCTGGGAACGGCGAGCCGGCGCCCCCTGAACGCCAGGGAAATGATGCCGCCCGACACCAGGGCAATGCCCAGAAGCGAGCTGGCCGAGACACTCTCCCCGGCAAACACCGCGGCACCCAGGGTGATCAGCACCGGCGAGGAGCCGCGTGAAATCGGATAGGTCTGCCCCAGGTCTCCGACTTTGTAGCTACGCACCAGGAACAGGTTGTAGCCCACGTGCAGCACCGCTGACAGCACCACATAAAACCAGCTGGCTGGCGCCGGAGGGTCCAGGAACACCGCAACGCCGCCACTGGCGATAGCGACCGCCAGGCACATCACCGTCATCGACCAGAGTCGGTCGGCGCCGCCACGCAGCAGCGCATTCCAACTGGCGTGCAGTAAGGCAGCGAAGAGGACCAGGAGAATAATGGGATAAGGCATGCGCCCATCCTAAGCAAACCGGCGCCTTAACTGAAGCGAAGTCTGCTCATTGAAGAATGAGCAAATCCTCATGCTTTATTCGTAAGCCAGTCCGGCGTTTACGGCTTCCTGCATCAGCCAATCACGAAAGCTGACGATATGCGGCTGGGACTCGATGCCTTTGGGGCAGACAAAGTAATAAGCGACCGGTGACGGGAACGGCACATCGAACAGCCTCACCAGGCTGCCATCGCTCAGCTCTGACTCCACATGCCCACTGCGCGCCAATGCAATGCCCTGGCCGAGCAAAGCCGCCTCGATCGTCATGTTGGTATCCGCAAACCTGACACTTTCCTTGAGCGGCGCAATCGCCAGCCCGACGTGCTGGAACCAGACTTCCCACTTCGGCACCAGGTCGGCGCCGTCGCGCATCAGCAAGGGATAGCGCAGCAATTCGGCGGGTGTGTGTGGCCGGCCAAAGCGTTTCAACAGATCGGGACTGGCCACCGGAAAAATCTGCTCGCGGAACAGGAACTCCGAGTACAGCGCCGGGTAATTCCCGTTGCCCAGGCGGATCGCAACATCAGCCTCCACGCTTGAAAAGTTGATGATCTTGTCGCTGGAGTCCAGGGTGACCAATATTTCAGGGTGCCGTTGGGCCAGGCCCGGCAGTCGGGGCAGCAGCCATTTCAGCGCGAAGGAATAGGTGGTACTGACCTTGAGCCGGACCCTGCCTTTTTGCTCGCGCAGGTCCGCGAGTGTCGCCTCAAGGTTCATGAAAAACTCGCGCACGATCGGCGCAAGGGCTGCTCCGGCAGGCGTCAGGCTGAGTGACTTGCCCCGCTGGAACAACTGCAATCCCCAGAGTTCTTCAAGGTGCTTGAGCTGATGGCTGACGGCACTCTGGGTGACATGCAACTCTTCTGAAGCCGAGGTGAAGGTTGCGTGGCGTGTGGCAACCTCAAAGGCGCGCAATGTCGAGGTGGGTGGCAAGTCTCTCATGGCATTGCTTCACCGTTTATGAATAGATGCTCATGATAGAACATCTATCCATTGCGCTGTAGGCCGCCCTCAACCCAGCTGGAACCGCGCCGTGTTGTCGCTCAACGCCCGGCTGCCCTTGCTCAACCTATCCGCCGCCTGGTTCACCGCCCGCGCGCCGTCGAGCAAGCGCCCGGCGGCCTGGTCAACCTGCTGGATATTGCCGCTCACTTCATCCGCCGTCGCTGCCTGTTCCTCAACCGCCGTGGCGATCTGCGCCAGGGTGTCAGTAACACTCTGCACCGCGCTGGCGATCTCCCCCAGGCGATGGCCCAGGCCCGTGACGGACTCGGCATCGGTCACCGCCTGCTCACAGGCCACGCCCATCAGGGTGACCGCCTGGCTCACCGTCGCGCGCAAACTGTCGACCGTGCCGGCGATCTGCGCCGTGGAGGCCTGGGTCCGTTGCGACAGGCTGCGCACTTCATCGGCCACCACCGCAAATCCCCGGCCCTGTTCACCGGCCCGCGCAGCCTCGATGGCAGCGTTCAGCGCCAGCAGGTTGGTCTGCTCGGCGATACCCCGAATGGTGTCGACCACCGACTGGATCTGCTGGCCCTGCTGGCTGACGCGCTCCAATGCATCGGAGGTGTCGGTCAAGCGCTGGTTGAGTTGCTGGATACTCGCGGTGGTGCGCTGGCTGTCGCGGCTGCTGTCCTCGGCAATCTGCCGGGTTTTCTGCGCGCTGCCGGAGGCCTGCTCGCAGCTCTTGGCGACGCCCATGGAGGTCGCGGCCAACTGTGTGGCGGCCGCTGCAATCTGGCTGATCTGCTGTTGCTGGTCTTCCACTTCGGTCAGCGTGCTGCCCGATTGCGAATTGAGTGTCAGCACCGCAGAGCCCAACTGCTGCGTCTCGTGATTGACCCCCAGCAGGCTGGTGCGCAACTGCACCACCGCCACGTTGAGCGCCGTGCTGATGGCCGCCAGTTCATCGCGCCCTTCCACCGCCACTTCAACGCACAGATTACCGTCGCGCAGGGATTCGGCCAGGGTGGTGATGCCGCTGGCACTGCGGCGAATCGATGCCTGCAAGCACACGAACAGGTACAGGGCTGCCAGCGCCAGCACGCTGAACGTGACCGCCACCGGGATGAATTGCTTGAGCGAGCTGTCGCGGTAGTAACCCAGGCGCGCGTCCAGCGAGGTCAGCGACTGTTTACGCAACGCGCCGAGGGCGCCAAGCATGCCATCCACACTGCGTTCGAAGCCGGTGGTATCGAGCTTGATGGTGCCGCCGAACACGCCTTCGTCCAGGGTCTTCAGTTCGTTGTCCAGCAGTTGCAAGCTGTCGTCGTATGGCGCGATCCAGGTTTGCAGCCCCGGGTATTGCTTGGCCTTGAGGGATGCGGCGGCCTTGACCAACTGGTCCCTTGCGTCGCCGATGCGACCGCGCAAATCACGCATCTGCAAACGGCTTTGCAGGGTGAACTGCCCCGATGCGATGGATGACTGCCCGACGCTCGCCATACGCCCGATACGCTCGATCAGGTCGGGGGTTTGCTGGGTGGAAATCTGCATCAGCAAATAGGTTTCAAGCCACGGATCGAGGATCAACCCGGTGTCCATGGTGATCTGTTCGCGCAGGGTTTGCATCGCGCTCAGCGCAGACGTGAAACGGTCATAACCATCCGGCCACCAGCCCACGGTGCGCAGGGATTGGGAATCCATGCCCGTGACCGAGGCTTGCAATGCCTCAAAACGTGCAAGGATATCCGGGCGGGCGTTCTGGGCTTTGAGGGCCTCGCCCAGGGCCTGCACGCTTTGCAGGATCAGCGGGAAATTGGTATCGACCGCAGTCATGGCCGCCTTGGCCGCGGGTGTCTGGTCGTGGAGGATGTCGGCGGCTTTCCAGCGCGCCGCCAGGTTGCGCTGGGCGGTCAGTTGGGCGTCCAGGGCATCCAGCGCCAGCAGTTCGCGCACCCCGGATTGCTCATTGGAAATCACCGTCAGCTTGGTGCGGTACTCCTGCGCGATCATCCACAGGCTGCCCGCCAGGGGCAGCATGAACAGGAAAAACAGGATCTGGAACTTGCGCGCGAATCCAAAACGTCCGAGCAGGCGGATACCTGGCGACAACACACTTTGCATGTCCGACTACTCCTAGAACCACTCGCCTCTACAGCGAATCAAGCTTTGAAATGATTGACGGCAAAATGCCATGTCATTGATTAAGCTGGTTCTAGCAAGAAACGGACCGCTGGTGGTAGGCCCGCAGATACGCGGGGCGTCGCTCAAAAAACGCGATGCCGTGCGCGAAAATGGGGCGAAAACACTCAGCGCCGGTGGCAGAACGGTAACCGTCTGACCAATACCGCAAGCGTAAGGGCAGACGACAACCTGTGGTGAGGGAGCTTGCTCCCGCTGGGCTGCGAAGCGGCCCCAAAACAGGCACTGGTGTTCCGTCAGGTCGATATCGATTGCAGGGTCTAGGGCTGCTTTGCAGCCCAGCGGGAGCAAGCTCCCTCGCCACAGGGTGAGTGCTTGCTGAATCAGGAGTGCCAATGGACGGCGCGTTATACGGTGGTTTACCGGCCACGAAGTCAGCCTTGGATGCATCGAGTTTTGCTTGAAGAGTCATGTTCAGTTCCTGGGATTGGGGACGCTTGAACGGCCGGTTTTAATCGCCAGGCCAGCATTCCTTTTTGCAGGGTGCGGCAGTAGAGAGGCTAAAAGCATAGGAACTATTCTTCGGTGGAATGCGCTTGCTGTGCCAGAAGATTCCGGCAGATGTAGGGTTCCCCTCCCCTCATACGCTCATAAAAACCGCAAATCCCAACATTACGCAGGGTGCCGCCCGGCATTTCGTCAACCCATAATGGACTGACAACAATAAAGGGGCTCACCCCGGGGCGCGTAAGCCATGTACAGAGACCATATCGTCAAGACCCGCATGACGGACAGCGCGGTATTCATGGGCGCGGTGGCCGTGGTGATTTTCATCATCACGCTCGCCTGCGGCGTCGGTGAAGGCCGCCTCTCCCACTTGATGGGCCCCATCGTTCTCGACCTGAAGGCACCACTGGCACGAGATATTGCAGTGGGCGGCACGTTCACCCTGACGGTGGTGCTGAACCTGTTCATCCTTGGCCGCTTTCCCTTGCGCGCGCAGATCATCACGGTCTGGTGCGAGTTGCTGGTGCTGTTCCTGTTGTTCTTCGACACCTTCAACCTTTCCTACAGTTTCATCGCGACCAAAATCGGCTTCATGATCACCCAGGGGGTGTTCACCACCGTCTACGTGTCGGCGATTTCGATTGCGATTGCGTTCGTCCTGGCGCTGCTGGGCGCCACCGCGCGCTTGTCTTCCAACGGCTTCGCGATTGCGATTGCGAGCTTCTACACCTCGTTTTTCCGCGGCGTCCCGCTGCTGATCCAGATCTATCTGATTTACCTGGGCATCCCTCAGCTGGGTTATGTGGTCGGGGCGGTTCCAGCCGGGATCCTGGCGCTCTCGCTGTGTTATGGCGCCTACATGACGGAGATCTTCCGCGCCGGTATCAGCAGCATCTCGCGGGGCCAGTGGGAAGCCTCGCGGGCGATTGGCCTGAACCCGTTCCAGACGATGACCCGAGTGATTCTCCCGCAGTCCATGCGCTTGATCATTCCGCCAACGGGCAACCAGTTCATCTCGATGCTCAAGGACAGTTCGCTGGTGTCGGTGATCGGCGTCTGGGAGCTGATGTTCCTGGCACGAACCCAGGGACGCGCCGAGTTCCGGCACCTGGAAATGCTGATCACCGCCGCCGTGCTGTATTGGCTGCTGTCGATCGTGCTGGAAACCGTCCAGGCCCGCCTGGAAAAGCACTTCAACCGCGCCCATCGCTGAACCAGGAGCATGACGATGAATCAGCCCTCAATAGTCCCTGCTCCATACCCTGCAATATCGATCCAGGACATGCATAAATGGTATGGCGATTTTTATGTGCTCAAGGGCATCGACCTGCACATTGCCAGCGGTGAAATCGTGGTGGTCTGCGGGCCGTCGGGCTCCGGCAAGTCCACGTTGATTCGCTGCCTGAACCTGCTGGAAGACTTCCAGAAAGGCCACGTGTTCATCGAGGGCACCGAGTTGACCCGTGATGCCGCCTGCGTGGCGGGCATAAGGCGCCAGGTCGGCATGGTGTTCCAGCAGTTCAACCTGTTCCCGCACATGACGGTGCTGGAGAACCTCATGGTGGGACCGCGTCTGGTGAGCAAGCTCAGCGAGCCCCAGGCCCGCGAGCTGGCCTATGAATACCTGGACCGAGTGCGCATCGGGAACCAGGCCGACAAATACCCCAGCCAGCTCTCGGGCGGCCAGCAGCAGCGCGTCGCCATTGCCCGGGCCTTGTGCATGCGCCCGCGCATCATGCTGTTCGACGAGCCCACGTCGGCCCTTGACCCCGAGATGGTCAAGGAAGTGCTGGACGTGATGGGCGAACTGGCCCAGGACGGCATCACCATGGTCTGCGTCACCCACGAGATGGGATTCGCCCGGCGGGTGGCCGACCGGATCATCTTCATGGACCAGGGCTGCATCATCGAGCAAGCCAAACCCACCGAGTTTTTTGACAACCCGCAGCACGAGCGTGCCCGGGAATTCCTGTCGCAGATTCTCAGCCACTGAGCAGCACCGTCGAACCTTGCGAAGTCACCGATAAAAACAACAGGCACCGCACTCAAGATACTGGAGGCTTACCCATGATCTCGTTCACTCGCTTCTTCACCGCAGCCGCTGTCGCCACCGCCCTCACCAGCCTCACAGGTGCGGCCTGGGCGGGCTCGACCCTCGACCGCATCCATGAAACCAAGGTGATCAAGGTGGCCACGTCGGCCAACTGGCCACCGCAATCGTTCCTGGGCCCGGACAATAAGCTGCAAGGCTTCGATATCGACGTCGCCAGCGAAATCGGCAAACGCCTGGGCAGCAAAGTCGACTTCGTGACGCCCGAATACGGGATCATCACCGCCGGGCGCTGGTCGAGTCGCTGGGACCTGTCGGTCGGCTCCATGACGCCTACCACCGAGCGCACCCGGGTGCTCGACTTCCCCGCGATCTACTACTACACGCCGTATGTATTCGCGGTGCACAAGGACGCGGCCGAGACCAAAGTGGCGGACCTGAACGGCAAGATCATCGGCGTCGAAGCCGGTACGACTTCGGAGGACTATATCAACCGCCGCCTCAAGATCGACGCCGCCGATGTGCCGCCTTTCACTTACGAAGTCACCCCCGGCGAGGTTCGCACGTACGGCGACAGCATGGGCCCGCTGGATGACCTGCGCATGGGGGACGGGGTGCGCCTGAACGCAACCCTGTCCGCCCTGCCCACCATCGTCGCCGCCGTCAAGAATGGCTACCCCATCGTCAGGGTGGAAGGCAAACCCGCCTACTACGAACCCCTGGCCATCGCCGTGGACAAGGGCGATGAGGCGTTCAACAGCGCGCTGACCAAGATCGTCGCCGACATGAAAGCCGACGGCACGCTCAAGCAATTGTCAGAGAAATGGTACGGCGCCGACCTTACCCAGGTGCAGTAAAAACCCCCACAGGCCGTACAGGCGCCCCGTCCCCGACGCGGCGCGCTGTATGCCTGCGCCGCGAAAAAAGGACGACCGACTTCATGTACACCTATAACAACAATTACTACACCGCCACGATGCGCGACACGACTGAACGCCAGGCGCTGTGTGGCAACGCCCGGGCCGATGTGTGCGTGATCGGCGCCGGGCTGGCGGGGCTGAGCACGGCGTGGGAGCTGGTCTCCCGCGGGCAGTCGGTGGTGCTGCTGGATGCCGGTCGCGTGGCCTGGGGAGCGTCGGGGCGCAACGGTGGCTTCGTGCTCCAGGGCTGGTCCGAAGGGTTGGCCGCCATCGAGCGACGCTGCGGCAAACCTACAGCCGCCGCGCTGTTCAAACTGTCGCTTGAAGGCGTCGAAATTGTTCGCGGCATGATCGCCGGTCATCAGTTGCCCGACTGCACGCCAACCCCGGGGAAACTGAGTGTGGTGCGCTACGAAGATGGCGACAACCTGCAGCGCGTGCGGGACAAAATGGCCGCGGATTTCGACTTTCACCTCGACTACCTGGATCGCCAGGCGGTGCGCGAAAAGCTCAAGACCGAGCGGTATTTCCAGGCGCTGCGCGACAACCATGGCTTTCACTTCCACCCCTTGAACTATTGCCTCGGCCTGGCCCGACTGATCGAGCAAAGTGGTGGCAAAATCCATGAACGCTCGCCCATGACCGCCGTCGAAAGCCGCAACGGGCGACACCGGGTCATCACCGATCAGGGCACTGTCGATTGTGCCCACGTGGTGTACTGCTGCGGCGGCTATGGGGGGCCTGAGTTCGGCAAATTACGCCGCGCCTTCCTGCCGATCGCGACCTATGCAGTGCTGACCGAGCACCTGGGCGATCGCCTGGCCGAGGCGGTCTGTACCTCCGATGCCGTGGGCGATAACCGCCGGGCCTCGGACTATTACCGCATCGTCGAGGGCGACCGCCTGCTCTGGGGCGGCCGCATTACCACGCACAACCTGCAGGATGAGAAACGCCTGGGGCAATTGCTGACGCAGGATATCCTCGACGTTTATCCGCAACTGCGCGGCATCAGGATCGACAAGGCCTGGTCCGGGTTGATGGGTTATGCGCGGCACAAGATGCCGCACATTGGCCCGCTGGGGCAGGGATTGTGGGCGTGTACATCATTTGGTGGCCATGGTATGAACACCGCGCCGATCGGCGCACGCGTCATCGCCGAGGCGATCTGCGGCGAAACCGATCGCTACCGCCTGTTCGATGCCTACGGCCTGGAATGGAATGGCGGCCCCCTGGGCCCGGCGGCCGCACAAACGGTTTACGCCGGCCTGAAAATGATGGATATGTTTCAGGAAAAGCGCTCGCAACACAGGGCGACTCATAAAAACTGAACCCCAGCGAGGGTCAAGGACGTGTCCATGGATACGCAGAATCCCGGTCCACTGTTTAACCTCACCGACAAGGACAGGCAATTGCTTGGCCTGCTGCAAGCCAACGCACGCGAACCCACCGCGTCATTGGCCCGCAAGCTCGGGGTCTCGCGCTCTGCGGTGCAGGAGCGGATTACCCGCCTGGAAAAGGCCGGCGTCATCACCGGCTACAGCGTGCGCATCGACCAGGACCGGCTTCAGCAGACGGTGACCTGCTTTACCATGACCTCCTGCACCAACAAGAGCTACACCGATGTGATGACCTCGCTGCGCAGGATGGAAGCGGTGCAGGCCGTTTACGCGGTCTCGGGGGAGTCCGATTTCATCATTCACCTGGCCACCGCCACCCTGAGTGAACTCAATGCCGAGCTCATCAGGATCAACATGATCAAAGGGGTGGCGCACACCGCTTCGCATATCGTGATGGAAACCAAGTTCAGCCGGAAACTGATGGTGTGAAGTGCTGCCGGCCTTGGGAAACCGCGCGTCTCACGCTCCGCCTCGGCTGCCATAGCGACTCAGCCACCTGACAAGTCATTCCTTGCAAAATAATTCGCCTCAGCGCAATATTAAAAGCAATTGCTTGGTTAATTACCTCAAGCCTGACGCTTAGCCCTTCGCCGGCTTCCATACCGCGAACGCATTACAAGGAATCGTTGATGCAAACCCAAGACAGCAGTTGGGGCGAGTTGCTTAGCGGCAAGAACGCCACGCGCTCCATTGCCCTTTCAGGCGGCATCGCGCTGTATGCCACCAACACCTATATCGCCACCACCATCCTGCCGTCGGTGGTGGCCGAAATCGGCGGCCTGACGCTTTATGCGTGGAGCACCACACTGTACGTGGTGGCCTCGATCCTCGGTTCCGCCCTCACCTCCAAGCTGTTGCAACGCACCGGTCCACGGCTGGCGTATGCGCTGGCCACACTGGTGTTCATGGTAGGCGTGCTGATCTGTGCCCTGGCGCCGAACATGCCGGTGATGCTCGCGGGGCGCTCCATCCAGGGGCTGGGCGGCGGGGTCTTGCTGGCCCTGTGTTACTCGATGATCCAACTGGTGTTCGAAGAGCGCCTGTGGCCGCGCGCAATGGCACTGGTGTCGGGGATGTGGGGCGTGGCGACGCTCGTCGGGCCGGCGGTGGGTGGCGTGTTTGCCGAGATGGACGCGTGGCGCCTGGCCTTCGGCTCGATGGTGCCGGTGAGCCTGGCGTACATGGTACTCACCAGCCGCGCCCTGCCCCCGCGCGACACCACGGCGACCGCCACCGCTCGTTTGCCGGTGCCGCAACTGGTGCTGCTGGCGGGCGCGGTGCTGGCGGTGTGTGCCGGCAGCGTCTCGGCGCTGCCGAGCTGGAACCTGTTGGGTATCGCCACCTGCGTCGTGCTGGTGGTGCTGTTGATCCGCAAGGAGTCCAGCGCCACCGTGCGTCTTTTGCCCCGGGATGCATTGAAGTTCAGCACCCCGCTCTGCGCGCTTTATGCGACCACCTGCCTGTTGGTGATCGGCATGAGCAGCGAGATCTTCATGCCGTACTTTCTGCAGCACTTGCATGGCCAGTCGCCGCTGATCGCCGGTTACATGGCCGCGCTGATGGCGGCCGGCTGGACGGTCTCGGAAATCATCAGCTCCGGCTGGACCGGCCGCGGTCCACATCGCGCCATCATCGCGGGGCCGCTGTTTATCGTGGCGGGCTTGATGATGCTGGCGATCACTACGCCCATCGCCAGCCAGGGCGAATGGACATTGCTGGCCCCTATCTGCCTGGGGCTGTTCCTGGTGGGGTTCGGCATCGGCCTGGGTTGGCCGCACCTGCTGACGCGCATCCTGCAAGTGGCTTCGGAACAGGACAAGGACACGGCCGCTTCGTCGATCACCACCCTGCAACTGTTCGCCATGGCCATGGGCGCGGCGCTGGCGGGGGTGATCTCGAACATGGCGGGCATCAATGAAGTGGCGGGCAATGGCGGAATCGCCCATGCCGCGCGCTGGCTGTTCGCGCTGTTTACCCTGGCACCCGTGTTGGCGCTGTTGATGGCGCTGCGGGCAACGCGGACAAAGCCGATCGAAGGCGCGCCCCTCGACCTTGGAATCGTCCAACCTGCCCCCATAACTAGCGAGGTATCCAACAAGGGGAAGCACAGACCATGACCAACCCGACCGAAACCGCCCTGCTCGCCGGCGGCTGCTTCTGGGGCATGCAAGACCTGCTGCGCCGCTACCCCGGCGTGCTGCACACGCGGGTCGGCTACACCGGCGGCGATGTGCCGAATGCCACGTATCGCAACCACGGCAACCATGCCGAAGCCATCGAGATCGTCTTCGACCCGACGGTGATCACTTACCGGCAGATCCTCGAGTTCTTTTTCCAGATCCACGACCCCAGCACGCCCAACCGCCAGGGCAACGACTTGGGCCCCAGCTACCGTTCGGCGATTTATTACCTGAGCGAACAGCAACGCGACATCGCTGAAGACACCGCAGCGGATGTGGATGCCTCGGGGTTGTGGCCAGGCCGTGTCGTGACGGAAATCGAACCGGCGGGGCCGTTCTGGGAAGCGGAGCCGGAGCATCAGGATTACCTGGAGCGGATTCCGAATGGCTATACCTGCCACTTCATCCGACCCAACTGGAAGCTGCCGAAACGCGGTTGAAAATGTGGGAGCGGGCTTGCTCGCGAAGGCGGTGTGTCAGTCAGCAAGTTCTTCACTGACCCACCGCTTTCGCGAGCAAGCCCGCTCCCACATAAAGCAGTTCCTACACAAAGCGCCTCCCTCACAAGGCGCATTTCCCTCAGCGCATTTGCAGAATGATCGGGCTACTGCTCGCCGGGCCCGTGTGCTCACGCAACTTGCCCACCGCCTTGGCATCCACCGCCCCACCCTGATTGCCCCAGGTGCCGCGCACAAACGTCAGCACTTCAGCAATCTCCTGGTCCGACAACTGCTCACGGAACGCCGGCATGCGATAAGCGTCCGCCACATTGGCCGCCACTACGCGCTGCGAGCCATTGAGGGTGATGTTGATCGCCGAGGCGTCCTCCTTGGCCAGTGCGGAGGTGGCGCCCGCCAGCGGCGGCATCCAGTCCGGTTGCCCTTTGCCTTCCAGCCCGTGGCACGAGGCGCAGCGGGTCACATAGGTATGCGCACCCGGCGCATCCAGGCGTTGCGCAGCCGACACCGCCTGATACTGCCAGGCCGCACCGTCGCGCTGCTCGTCGCCCGGCAATGACCGCAGATAGCGTGCAATCGCCGCCAGGTCATCGTCGCTCATGAACTGCGTGGAGTTGTTGAACGCCTCGGTCATCGAGCCATAAACCACCGCATGTTTGTTGCGACCGGTCTTGAGGAACTGCACCACTTCCGACTCGCTCCAGCGCCCCAGGCCGGTGTTGGGATCATCCCGCAGGCTCGGTGCGTACCAGCCGTCGAGCAAGCCACCGGCCAGGTACGGCTTGCCACTTTCATCCAGTGCCTTCTCGTTGAAGGCCAGGCCCCGTGGCGTATGGCAACTGCCGCAATGCCCCGGGCCCTGCACGATGTAGGCGCCCCGGTTCCACAGTTCATCCTTCCCGGCCTTCGCGACATACGGCTTGCTGTCGGTAAACACGCCATTCCACAGCGCGATCGGCCACCGCATATTCAATGGCCACGGGATCGAACTCTTGATATTGGTCTGCTGCACCGGCGCCACGCCCTTCATGAAGAACGCGTACAGGGCGCGCACATCATCGTCGCTGAGCTTGGCATAGGACGGGTACGGCATCGCCGGATACAGGCGGCGCCCACCCGGCGCGACACCCTGGCGCACCGCGCGGTCGAAGTCGGCGAGGCTGTAGCTGCCAATACCGGTTTCCGGGTCTGGCGTGACGTTGGTGGCGTGGATCGCCCCCAGCGGCGTGGCCATCTCCAGGCCACCGGCAAAGGGCTTGCCGTTGGGCACGCTGTGGCACGCCACACAGTCGCTGAGCCGGGCGACATACTCGCCTCGGGCGACCAGCGCCGGGTCCGTGGCGACGGGCTCGGCCCCCAGCGGCGAGACAGGCTCGCGGGTGACATACCAGGCCAGCAGGCCTGCGGCGACCAGGCACGGCAGCGCCAGCCAGCCAACGGTTCTTGCGAATCGACGGTTGTTCATAAGTGCTCAGGCCCCGGTCAGGTGAAGGAGTGGCGGCTTAACGGCATGCTGCGAACGCGCTGCCCGGTCAACGCCGCGACGGCGTTGGCCACGGCAGGCGCCACGGCGGGCAGCGGCGGTTCGCCAATACCGCCCATTTTTTCCCCGCTCTCGATCACGCGCACGTGCACCCGGGCCATCCGCGAAGGCGGCAGCACCGGGTACAAATCGTAGTTACGCGCCCGAGGCAAGCCGTCCACATACACCGCTTCCTCCAACAGCACCTGGGACAAGCCCAGCGATACCGCCCCATTCACCTGCGCCTCGACAATCGCCGGGTTGACGATGCTGCCCGGGTCGACTGCCTGCCAGATGTCATGCACCTTGACCTGGCCGTTCTCGATCGACACCTCGGCAATCACCGCCGTCTGGGTGCCGAACGGTGACGCCATCGCCACCCCGCGTGCGCGCTTGCTGCCGTCTTCGGCAACAAACGGCCCACGTTTCCAGCCACCCGACAACTCGCCCACCGCCTTCAGCAGAGTGGTCAGCCGCTGGTTATCCCGCAACAAATGCAGGCGCAACTCGAACGGGTCCTTGCCCCCCTTGTCGGCCAGTTCATCCAGGAAGGATTCGTAGAAAAAGTCATTCAGCGAATTGCCCACCGAACGCCAGTAGCCCAGCATCACCGGGCCCTTCACATAGATCTGCGCGATACGCTTGTTGGGAATCGCATAGGACTTGCCGGACAGTCCCTCAAGTGCCGTCGGGTCGAGCTTCTCGCCCTGCTTGCCCGCCAGGGCCTCGGTCGGTCCCTCCGTGGCGCTCACCGCTTCAATCGCCACCGGCCAGCCGTCGCTGTCCAGCGCCCCACGGAAATTCACCGCTGCGACCGGGCGCAGCACATCCCGCAGGAATTCTTCTTCGCGGCTCCAGATCAACTTCACCGGGCGCCCCACCGCCTTGGCCAACTCGATGGCCTGCGGGTAAGGACTGGCCGAGTCATACAGGAAGTGCCGCCCGAAAAAACCACCCAACAACGGCGAATGCAGGGTAATACGCTCCGGGGCCAGGCCGGTGCGCTTGGCGATATCGGCCAGGAACATGTCCTGCGCCTGATTCGGCAGCCAGATCTCCAGCGAACCGTCAGGGTTGAAGCGCGCCAGCGCCGAAGGCGGCTCCAACTGGGCATGGTGCAGGTACTGGTTGTGGTAAGTGGCCTCGACCCTGGTCTTGGCATTGGCCAGCGTGCCGGCCACGTCGCCCTCGTTCTCATCATCACGGGCCGGGCCGGTTTCTGCGGCCAGGCGCTTGAAATGCTCGTCGCTGGAAAAGTCCTTCGGCATCCCGCGCACCTTGGAATCAGCCGTCGGCTCCAGCCAGTCGACCTGAATCGACTCCACCGCACGCTTGGCATGCCACCAACGCTCGGCCACCACCGCCACCGCACCGGGCAGGCGATGCACCGAATGCACGCCCGGCATGGCCTTGACCTGGTCTTCGTTGCGCAGGCTGCCCACGGTCATGCCGAGCCGGGGCGCATGCTGCACGGCGGCATGGAGCATGCCGTCGACCTTCATATCAATGCTGTACAGCGCCTTGCCGGTGGACTTGTCATACGCATCGAGACGCTTCACCGGCTTGCCGATCCAACGGAACTGGCTTGGGTCGCGCAGCTTCACACTGGCCACATCCGGTACCGGCAGGTCCATCGCCCGCCCGGCCAACTCGCCATACGCAAGGGAACGCCCGGACGCCGCGTGTACCACCTTGCCCGGCTCGGTCGACAGCTCGCTCACCGGTACCTTCAGCGCCTGCGCCCCGGCCTCCAGCAACATCGCCCGGGCCAGCGCACCCAGCCGGCGCATCGTGGGGTAACTCATCCGCACCGACATACTGCCGCCGGTGATGCGCATGCCGTTTTCCATCACCACAAAGGCTTCACCGGGCGGGGCACACTCAACCAGGAACGTGGCCGGGTCGGCGTCCAACTCCTCGCCGACAATCTGCGCCATCGCGGTGAACGTGCCCTGGCCGCCTTCGATAAACGGGCTGAGCAAACGAATCGTGTTGTCCGGGCGAATCTCCAGGAAGGCCGGCACCTGCGTACCGCGTTCGGCCGTGGCCGCGGCGGTGGCCGCCTGCACTCGGCCAGACCCCAGCGGCAGGCCAAAACCGATCACCAGCGCACCCACGGCCGTACTGGCCAGGAAGCGACGGCGGGACAGGTTCACCGGGTCAGTCAGCGCCGCGACCAAGGGCAGCGCAGTGGGATCAATGCGAATGTTCATCAGGCCTCTCCCTTCTGCGCAAGGTCATGCACGGCGGCATGAATGGCGTTATAGGTGCCACAGCGACAGAGGTTGACCATGGCCGCCTCGATCTGCGCATCACTGGGCTTGGGCGTGTGCTTGAGCAGCGCGGTGGCCGCCATTACCTGGCCGGATTGGCAGTAGCCGCATTGGGCGACCTGGTATTCGACCCAGGTGGCGACGACCCGCTTGCCGACGTCATCGGACTCGATGGCTTCGATGGTGGTGATTTCGCGGCCGACCACGCCGGAAACGGGCGTGACGCAGGAACGCACGACATTGCCGTCCACAAGCACCGAACACGCACCGCATTGCGCCAGGCCGCAGCCGTATTTGGTGCCGGTCATGCCCAGGTTGTCGCGGATGACCCAGAGCAGAGGCGTGTCGGGTTCGGCGTCGACTTGGTGGGTCTGCTGGTTAATTCGTAATTCCATGGCTCACCCGCTGATCATCGGTTGGTGTTGCATTTTTTAGTATTTTTAGACGGCAAGACGGGGCCTCGCCGCTGGGCATCGATGGCCCGTCTGGTTCGCGCGCGCGTGGTTTGAGTAGTCTAGCGGGCGATGGGAATGACTTTAGACCCTGGTTCATCAAGGCGCTATGCAGGGGTGGGCAAGATCGCAGGATTAGGCAAGTATTCAAGAGGATTGCGTCAGGGGGAGCGGCCTGTGGTGTCAGTGGCGGTCACGCCGGGTGGTGTTCCACCAGAAAGTCGACAAATGCCCTGACCCGCGCAGGCATCGCCGCGCCGCCGACGAACACCGCGTGAATCGGCTCCTGGTCTCCGGGGTTGTACGCTTCAAGCAACGGCACCAGATCACCGCTGGCCAGGTCATCTGCCACGCTGAATGCGCCAATGCGTGCGATGCCGGCACCCAGCTTGGCCAGCTGGGACAATACCTCCCCGCTGTTACCCTCGATCGTACCCGACACCTGCAGCGAAAAATCGCGCCCGTCCACGTGAAACGGCCAGTCGGGCGCTGCCCGGCGGAAGTTGAAACGCAGGCAGTTGTGGTTGAGCAAATCCTGCGGCACCTGCGGCGTGCCGTGACGCGCCAGGTAGTCCGGGGAAGCCACGATCACCTCGCCGATGGAGCCGATAAGGCGAGCGGTCAAGGGGCTGTCGGCCAATTGACCGAAGCGGATTGCAACGTCCGCTTGCCCGCTCAGGATATCCACCACCTCATCCTCCAGCCGCAACTCAACCACGATGGCCGGGTAGCGCGCGCTGAACGCGGCAACCAGCGGCACGATCGACAGCCGCCCGTGTGCGAGCGCCGCGCTGACCCTCAGCCGCCCCCGTGGCGCGCCCTGGTCGGTGATCGCATCCTCGACTTCGGCCATGTCCGCCAGGATCCGCCGGGCGCCGCGCAAATACGCTTCGCCTTCGGCGGTGAGCGTGATCGCCCGGGTGGTGCGCAGCAGCAGGCGGGTGCCTATGCGCCCCTCGATGCGGGTGATGATGCGGCTGATGGATGACGGCGTGAGGCCCAGCACCCGAGCCGCCCCCGAGAGGCTGCCCTGCTCCGCGACCCTGGCGAACACCGCCATCTCCCCCGACCGACCGCCTATGTCCACTTGTGATCTCCACGCAAAGCTGTAGTGCCCTGCCGAGGGCTACCGCCTGAAAAGTCGTGATTGTAGCATTTGATACAAAGATGAGGAGTCACCCATGCGTATCAACCCACCCCTTGTAGCACTGTCCATCGGCGCCTTCGGCATCGGGGTCACCGAGTTTGCCCCCATGGGCATGTTGCCCGGGATCGCCGCCGACCTCGGTGTTTCCATTCCCGCCGCCGGGCTGCTGGTCAGCGCCTATGCCATGGGCGTGCTGATCGGCGCCCCGATCATGACCCTCGCGACAGCCAGGGTGGCGCGCCGTTATCTGCTGGTGGGCCTGATGGCCATTTTCACCCTGGGTAATCTGCTGTCCGCCCTGGCCACCGACTACCAGACCCTGATGGTCGCCCGGTTGGTGACATCGCTGAATCACGGGGCATTCTTCGGCATCGGCTCCATCGTGGCAGCGAGTGTGGTGGCGCCCGACAAACGCGCGGGGGCCGTCGCCGCGATGTTCCTCGGGCTGACCCTGGCGACCATCGGTGGCGTGCCCCTGGCAACCTGGTTCGGCGAGAACTTCGGCTGGCGTACGGCGTTCTGGGGCATCAGCGGGCTCGGGGCGTTCGTGATGGTGGCCCTGTGGTGGGCGCTACCGAATACGCCCGCTCCAAAAGGGGCAAGCCTGATGGCCGAAATCCGCGTACTGGGCCGCGGGCCGGTACTGGCAGCGCTGGCGTTGACCGTGGTGGGGTCCAGCGCCATGTTCACGGTGTTTACCTATATCGCGCCGATTCTGCGGGATGTCACCCACGCCTCGACCAACTTCGTCACCGCAATGCTCGTGCTGTTCGGGATCGGCCTGACCCTCGGCAACGTCTGGGGCGGCAGGTCTGCGGACCGTTCGGTGGACCGCACCCTGATAACGTCGCTCGTGGTCCTGATTGCCGTGCTGCTGGCCTTCTCTGTGCTCATGCAATGGCCGCTGCCCGCCGCCTTGTCGATCCTGCTGTGGGGCGCCGCCAGCTTTGCGCTGGTACCTCCCCTGCAAATGCGCGTGATGGAAGCCGCCAAGGATGCACCCAACCTGGCTTCGGCGATGAACATCGGTGCGTTCAACTTCGGTAACGCCATTGGCGCGGCGCTGGGGGGAGCAGTGATCAACGCAGGGCTGGGCTACCCGGCCATTTCGCTGGCTGGTGCGATCATGGCGGCCCTGGGTTTGCTGATGGTGCTGGGCCTCGGCTGGCGTTCGCGGCGCACAGGTTCACGTATCTGCCAGGAACCGGCGCAGGCGTAAGGACAGCCGCGCTCACACGGCCCCCCTGCACCCTCCCCTCTGAAAAGCCCCGAATCCCGGGGCTTTTTTGCGTCTGCCTGGCCGCCATCCATCGCTGCAAAAAATTTCAACTAGTGACTTTCATTATGAAATCCACTGTGCAATATTACTTACGTAATATTTAGCAACAGTTCCCGGAGTCCCTCATGAAGAAAGCCAGCTTCCAACCCATGTGCTGCCCGGTCGCCCGTGCCCTGGAGCACATCGGTGATGGTTGGAGCCTGTTGATCCTGCGTGATGCGTTCTACGGGCTGCGCCGTTTCGACGAGTTCCTGCAGAGCCTCGGGATCGCCTCGAACACCCTGACCCGCCGCCTGAATGCGTTGGTGGCCGGCGGCTTGCTGGAACGGCGCCCGTACCAGGACAACCCGCCGCGCCATGAGTACCACCTCACCGAAGCGGGCCGGGACTTGCGCCAGGTCATCCTCACGCTGATGGCCTGGGGCGCGCGGCATGCCGAGGGCTCGACCAAGGTGTTTCTCGCCGATGAGGCCACCGGGCGCCCGGTGGTGCTGGCGTTGATGGATGCCAACACCGGCAAACCCATCACCCGTGCGGGCCACCGCGTACATGTAAGCGCCGATGCCGAACCGCTGACCCTGTGGCGCGCACGAACCGGCCGGGCCTACGCCGAAAAAGACCAGTTGGTCAGCCCCTTCCCCCACTAATATTCAACGAGGTCATTTCGTCATGGACGCTCCAGTCAGCGCTGTGCCCGAACCCACCCAACCATCCCGGCGCAAACAGGTTTTGCGCCTGGGGCTGCTGACCCTGGCCGTGGCGGGCGGCGTGTGGTACGCCAGTCACTGGTGGCTGGTCAGCCGGTTTATCGAAGACACCGACGACGCCTATGTCGGGGCGGATGTGACGGTGATCAGCGCCAAAGTGCCGGGCTATATCAGCGAAGTGACGGTGCAGGACAACCAGTTCGTACGGGCCGGCGACGTACTGGCGCGCATCGATGTGCGCGACTACCGCACGGCCCTGGCCAAGGCCGACGGCGCCGTGGCCGCGCAACAGGCCTCGCTCGCCAACCTCGACGCCACCGAACAACTGCAACTGGCCGTGATCAACCAGGCCAAGGCACAGATCGACGCCACCGATGCCGAAGCACAACGGGCCGGCGACGATCAAACGCGTTACCAGAACCTGGTGCGCAGCCAGGCCGTA
The DNA here is from genome assembly GCF_013385495.1 of Pseudomonas sp. F8002. Classification (NCBI taxonomy): domain Bacteria; kingdom Pseudomonadati; phylum Pseudomonadota; class Gammaproteobacteria; order Pseudomonadales; family Pseudomonadaceae; genus Pseudomonas; species Pseudomonas sp. F8002. Next base: position 487,030 of record NZ_JACAPW010000002.1, read on the forward strand.
TCGGTCGAAAGCGCACAGCGGGTCAGCGCCGTATGGAAGACCGCCCGCGCCGACCACTCCCGGGCACAGGCCGGGTTGATGGCGGCGCGCCGGCAAATCGACGTGATTGAAACCCAGCGCGGCCAGGCGCGTGCCGCGTTGCAACAGGCGCAGGCCGAACGCGACCAGGCGCAATTGAACATCAGCTACACCGAACTGCGGGCGCCGGTGGATGGTTACGTGGGCAACCGCCGCGCCCGGGTAGGTGCCTACGCCGCGGCCGGCAGCCAACTGATCTCGGTGGTGCCCGCGAAAGGATTGTGGGTGGATGCCAACTTCAAGGAAGACCAATTGGGGCGCCTGCAGGTCGGGCAAAGCGTGAGCATCCGCGCCGACATCCTCCCCGGCCGTGAATTCCACGGGCACATCGAGAGCCTGGCCCCTGCCACCGGGGCGCAATTCAGTGTGCTGCCGCCGGAAAACGCCACCGGCAACTTCACCAAGATCGTGCAGCGAGTGCCGGTGCGCGTGCGCCTCGACAGCAATGACGCCGACTTCGGCGCCCTGCGTCCGGGCCTGTCGGTGATGGCGAAGGTCAACACCGATGAGGCGTTCGAGGACCAGGCCAGCGCCCTCAAGGCCCAGCTATGAACAGCCCGTTGCCCGCCCTCAGCACCGCACAAAAGGTCGCGGCCTTCGCCACCATGTGCGTGGGCATGTTCATCGCCTTGATCGACATCCAGATCGTCTCCGCCTCCCTCAAGGACATCGGCGGCGGGTTGTCTGCCGGCGCGGACGATACGGCGTGGGTGCAGACCGCCTACCTGATCGCGGAAATCATCGTGATCCCCATGTCAGGCTGGCTCTCCCGGGTGATGAGCACGCGCTGGCTGTTCGCGGCGTCGGCGGCCGGGTTCACCTTGACCAGCCTGCTGTGCGCGATGGCCTGGAACATCCAGAGCATGATCGCGTTTCGCGCCTTGCAGGGGTTCCTGGGGGGCTCGATGATTCCGTTGGTGTTCACCACCGCGTTCATGTACTTCAACGGCAAGCAGCGGGTGATCGCCGCCTCCACCATCGGCGCCATCGCGTCCCTGGCCCCCACATTGGGCCCGGCCGTGGGCGGTTGGATCACCGACATCTCCTCCTGGCACTGGCTGTTCTACATCAACCTGCTGCCCGGCCTCTTCGTGACCTTTGCGGTGCCGATGCTGGTCAAGGTCGACCGCCCCAACCCGTCATTGCTCAAGGGCGCCGACTATATCGGCATGGCGTTGATGGCGGTGTTTCTCGGCTGCCTGGAATACACCCTCGAAGAAGGCCCGCGCTGGAACTGGTTCAGCGACAGCACCATCTCGACCACGGCCTGGATAGCCGCAATCAGCGGCGGGCTGTTTATCTGGCGTTGCCTGGAGATCAAGGAGCCGATCGTCGACCTGCGCGCGCTTCGGGACAGGAACTTCGCCCTGGGCTGCCTGTTTTCATTTATCACCGGCATCGGCATTTTCGCCACCATCTACCTCACGCCGCTGTTTCTCGGGCGGGTGCGCGGGTACGGCTCGCTGGATATCGGCCTGGCGGTGTTTTCCACGGGGGTGTTCCAGTTGCTGGCGATCCCGGTGTACGCCTTGCTGGCCAATCGTTTCGACCTGCGCTGGATCCTGATGTTCGGGTTATCGCTGTTCGCCCTGTCGATGTGGGACTTCTCCCCCATCACCCATGACTGGGGCGCCAAGGAGCTGCTGCTGCCCCAGGCCATACGCGGGTTTGCTCAACAAATGGCAGTGCCGCCGGTGGTCACCCTGACCCTCGGCGCACTGGCCCCCGACCGCCTGAAGCTCGCCTCGGGCCTGTTCAACCTGATGCGCAACCTCGGCGGCGCCATCGGCATCGCCGCCTGCGCCACGGTGCTCAATGACCGCACCAACCTGCACTTCCTGCGCCTGGCCGAGCACCTGAACATCCGGAACGAGTCGATGAATGTCTGGCTTGACCAGCTTTCAGGGAATGCCCAGTTGCTGGGGCAAAACAGCCTGGATTCGAGCCAGTTCGCGCTGAGTCAGCTGTGGGCGCTGACCTGGCGCGAGGCGCAAACGCTGACCTATGCGGACGCATTCCTGATGATCATGGTGTGCTTCATCGTCGCCGTGTTGCTGGTGCCGTTGATGCGCAAGGTGCAGCCGCCGAAGCAGCCGACTGCGGATGCGCATTGAATCGTCCGATCATGTTGAAGGCCGCACCGGCGCCAGCCGGCTGAGCTTGGTCATCTGTTTGAATATCAGGCCAGGCGCAACCCGGCTGGCCACCTTCAGCACCTTGCTCAACCCCGGGCATATTTCCAGTTGGCCGGCTTCGATTTGCCGGATGCAGTGCTGCACCATCAGCACCGGGTCCATGCCTTTTTCGTTCTTCATTTCTTCCGCGAACTCGGCCCTGAGCAGCGGTGTTTCGGTGCCGGGTGGGGCAAGCTCCACCACGGTGACGGCGCTGTGCTGAAGCTGTGCCCGCAGGCACTGGGTGTAAGCGTGCAATGCGGACTTGGACGCACTGTAGACGGGCGCCGCCGGAAACGGCACAAACGCCAGCCCGGACGAGACGTTAACAATCAGGCCGCGCGGGTGCTTGAGCAGCCAGGGAAGAAATTGCTGGATCATCCGGATCGGGCCGTTCAGGTTGATCTCGATCTCTTCAGTCACGTCCGCCAGCGCCCGCTCTCCGGCCAGCTTGATATTGCGCATCACGCCCGCGTTATTCACCAGCGTATCGAGCCCAGGGAACTGACCGGTGACTGCCGCAAACAGCGTTTGGATGCTGGCGGGGTCGCGCACGTCGCTTTGAAACGTGTGCAGGCTCGGCAGCAGTTGCCGCGCCTCGTCCAGCCTGTGCTGATCGCGGCCCGTCACGATCACGGTATTGCCTCGTGCCACAAGCTGGCGTGCAAGCTCAAGCCCGATACCACTCGAACCTCCCGTCACTAGCACTGTTCGTCCGGTCATCTTCATCGAAACTCTCCAATGGTGGGTCACACGCAAGGAGCTTGAGGGATACACTGGCCTTAAGTAAGTAGGCACCCAAAAGATCTATACGCACCTGAAAGAGAGCGTCCAACGAATGAACAAACACCCTGGCTTTACCGACGAGCAGATTGCCGCCGCCCAGTTTTATGCCCGGCAAACACCCCCGAAGGATCTGGACCCACGGATCGCGCCTCTGGTGACCGACCTGATAGGTCGCGTTGCGGACAAATGGACCATGCTGATTCTTGAAGCCTTGATCGAGACGGCGCCGCTGCGCTTCACGCGCCTGAGTGAGCGAGTCGGCGGCATCAGCCAGAAGATGCTGACGCAGACTTTGCGGGGGATGGAGAGGGACGGCCTGGTGATGCGCAAGGTCTACCCCGTCGTACCGCCGAAGGTTGAATACAGCCTGACAACCCTCGGCTTTACGCTGGGTGCCGCCTTTTGTGGCGTGTGGGTCTGGGCGGCAAACAACCTGGAGGAGATTGAACAGGCACGGGCGGATTTCGATCTACGGTGCAACACCGAGTCATAAGGCCGCAAGGTACTGGAGCACCTCTCCAATCCCGTCAATATCGGGAGCCTCGCTCACGGCGGCTTGCGGGCTGCACCATGGGTAACTCAGGCCGGACACCCAGCTCATCACGCTCCCCAGGTCTGACGCCGGCAGTGTCTTCATATGCTCGATGGTAATCGTCAGCCTTTCGACCAGCCCCGATTCGACACTGAACTGCCACTCATACACCCCGCACCCAACCCGGGCTTCGCCGGAGTTCTTGTCGGACATGCCCACCAGCCATTTGCACTGATAGGTTTTGGCCCCCGCCTGCGGTGGCTGCCCCAGGCAAAACGTATAGACGTTTTCAAAGGTCTGCCCGAACCGCCTCACCAGCACATCGCCGATGCCGCCCATCCCTTCGACGTGGGGCGGAAACGAGATGGACCCGGTGCGCACCACCATGTCCAGGATTGCCTCGGGAACAAACGCCCGGCTGAGCAAATGCGGGCGGTTGCCGTCCTTGGCGAGTATGTAGTGCTGAATCGCGAGTTGAGCAGTGTTCATGGTTTTTCCGTCGATTCCCTATCAGGTAATGCTTAGGCCTTCTGGATCAGCTCTCAGAGGTAACAACAGGCTCATCACCGGACTCGGCAGCCAGCTTCAATCGGTCTGCTTTGCTGATGTATTTATCCTTTTTGGCCGGTGCCAATTTGGCGCTGGCCTTTTTGGCCTTGGCCTTGAACAGCTGCTGTAGTTTTTTTTGACGATTCATGTTTTCTATCCGGTGTGTAATCAGTGCTTGCCGGCGTGATTATCCATCTTTCATGCCTTTATCGAAGCAGATTTAATTCACGGCACTCCACAGCGCCACCGCGGTCTGTCCCTATACGCCTCTATTCTCGCCCAGCGGAGCCACCATGATCATCGTCCACCACCTCAACAACTCCCGTTCGCAACGCATCCTGTGGCTGCTCGAAGAACTCGGCCTGCCCTACGAGCTCAAGCGCTACCAGCGCGACCCGAAAACCAACCTCGCGCCCCCTGAACTCAAGGCGATCAATGCCCTGGGCAAATCACCGGTGATTCAAGACGGTCCCCACGTGGTGATCGAGTCCGGCGCCATCATCGACTACCTGATTCGCCGCCATGGTAACGGCCGCCTGCAACCGGATCCGGCCACTGCAACCTATGACGAATACGTGCAATGGCTGCACTTCGCCGAAGGTTCGGCCATGCTGCCACTGATGCTCAACCTGTACGTCGGGCGCCTGGGTGACGCGGGTGCGCCGTTGCATCCGCGTATCGAATCCGAGGTGGCGAACTACCTGGGTTATCTGGACAACGCACTGGGGCTCACACCGTACCTGGTGGGTGACGAATTGACCGGCGCGGATATCCAGATGAGCTTCATCGGCGAAATCGCCCGGGCTCAGGGCAAGCTGCAGGCCTACCCGAATGTGGCGGCGTGGGTGCAACGCTTTCAGGAACGGCCTGCGTATCGCAAGGCGCTGGAACAGGGTGGCGCATACGCGTTCGCGAAGTAAAAGGCCAGGCGGTTCCGGCGGGTGTTCATCTGTATTGCGTTAATCCCCGGGATGAGGATTACTGTAGGGCGCATCCGGCATTGAGATAACACAGCATGTTCGAACTCGCCCCCATCCTGACGTATGTCGCCGTGGTCATCGGCCTTTTCCTGATTCCCGGCCCAGCCGTGCTGCTGGTGATCACCCGCACCCTCCAGGGTGGGCGCAAGGTCGGGATTGCCACCGGGCTGGGGGTGGCCTCGGGCGACCTGATCCATACGCTGTGCGCGGCGCTCGGCCTGTCGGCCATCCTGATGACCTCGGCCGTGGCGTTCAACGTGGTCAAAATCGTCGGTGCCTGCTACCTGATCTACCTGGGCATACGCGCCTTCATGGCCAAGCCTGGCGCAACCACGCGCAAAGACCTGCCCACCGTGACCTCGACCCAGGCGTATTTCCAGGCGGTGGGTGCCGAAGTGCTGAACCCGAAAACCGCGATTTTCTTCCTGGCCTTCCTGCCGCAGTTTATTCACCCGGAATCGGGTTCTTCCCTGGCGCAGTTCGCGGTGTTGGGGTTGATCTTCTCGGGGCTCAGTGCGGTGTACACCACGCTGATTTCGGTGGCGATTCGTCCGTTGAGCCAATGGATGGTGGGCCTTTCAAGGCTGCGCCGTTGGGAGGGAAAGATCATTGGGACGTTGTTCATGGGATTGGGGCTGAAGATTGCTTTCCAGCAGCGTTAATCGGTTGCAAACCGCTGTCTTTTAACCCGGTACATCTCACCATCCGCGTGGCTGAGCAGGCTGTCGGCATCTGCTCCATCCGCCGGGTAAAACGCTACGCCGATACTGCAGGATGGCATCTTGACCGCGCCAAACTCAGCGCTCAGGGGCTGGGTCATCACCGCAACTATCTGCTGCACTTTGGCCGACACGGCTTCCGGTGACTGAATATCCGTCAGCAGCACGGTGAATTCATCCCCGCCCATCCGGGCCACCAGGTCGCTCTCACGCACACACCCTTCCAACCGTCGTGCAATCACGCAAAGCACGCGGTCGCCCACGGCATGCCCGTGCACATCATTGATGGCCTTGAAGTCATTCACGTCCAGAAACAGCAAGGCCAGAGGACTTTTGTGGTGGTGGGCGGCTTGCAGGGCCTCGTCCAACCGGTCATTGAACAGCGAGCGATTGGTGAGAGCCGTCAACGGGTCGTGATGGGCGAGGAAACGCAGCTCTTCCTCCGCCTGCGTCAGGGCGGTTACGTCCCGCGCAACACCGATCCGCGCCCCCACTTCCTCGGACCAGAAGGCCGCCCACAGAATGTGCACCACGCTGCCATCCTTGCGGATATAGCGGTTGCGGAAGTCGACGTGGGGCTTGCCATTCATGACCCGCACAATCGACGCCCGGGTGCGGGCCAGGTCTTCAGGGTGCATGTAGTGGGTGATCAGGGTGCCGGTCAGCTCCTCGGCGCGGTACCCCAGCAGCGCTTCGCAGGCATCACTCACAAACACGATCTGGTTTTCACTGTCGACCACGAACACCGTATCCAGCATCAAGTGGATCAGTTTGGGATAGAGGGCTTGCAGGTCAACGGGCATAAGTCTGGGGAGCGTCTGGTTCGGATTGGGCGATCATAGCCCGATCCCGAAGGATGGCGAAAAGGAATCATAGCGGCCCGCAGAATAGTCCCCGGCAATGTTGCTGCGCCAACTGCGTCGCCACCAGCAGGCTGCGCCACCCTTCAAGGTCGTAGGAGAGCGCCCGCCAGAGCAGCCACGGCCAATAGTCGCAGAGGTGGAACACGCACCAGATCATTCGACACTCGGTTTTTATAATGAACGAATGATTGCTATGCTGAACATCCAGCAACAAAGCTTCAACCCATTTATGGATGATTTGAAGAACAAATGACCGACATAACGAACAATCTCAATCCAAGCCGAATCGACCTGCTGGCCCTGTCGATCAAGCGCGAACGCCAGGCTGCGGGGCTTTCATTGACTGAACTGGCAAAACGCGCAGGCGTGGCGAAGTCGACCTTGTCCCAGCTGGAGTCCGGCATCGGCAACCCCAGCATCGAGACCCTGTGGTCGTTGGCCACGGCGATGGGCTTGCAGGTGACCCGTTTTTTCGAACAACCCCAGCAACACCTGCGGGTAATTCGCGCCAACGAGGGCCTGACCACCTATACCGAAACCGGCCACTACGCGGCCACACTGCTTGCGGATTGCCCGGCGGGCGTGCGTCGCGATATCTACCGGCTAAAGGTACAGCCGGGCGAAGCGCGCCTGTCTCAGCCCCACCCTGCCGGCACCGTCGAGCACGTGCTGCTGTGCAGCGGCAGCGCGAATATCGGCCCGGCCGGTGCGCCTGTGCTGCTGCACGCCGGCGACTACATCAGCTACCTGGCGAATGCGCCCCATGTGTTCGAAGCACTTGAGGCGGATACCACGGCGGTGATGGTGATCGAACATCCCTAAGCCGCGGGGATGTGCCCTCAGGCATGGATAGGCAGGGCCAACCCGAACAGCACAAAAAACCCGCCGCAGACTTTATTGAATCGGCGCCCGGTTCGCGCCAGCCAGGGCCGTACCCGGTGCGCGGCGCTGGCCACCAGGTACTCGACGATGAACTCCACCACGGCGTAGGTCAGGGCGATGGTGAGCGTCTGCGCGATGATGCTCCGGTGCGGGTCCAGGAACGGTGGAATAAACGCGGTGAACAGCAGCAAGGCCTTGGGGTTTGAGATCGCCGATACCAGCCCCTGGCGGAACAGCGGCCAGCTCCGCGAGCTGGTAGTGCCGGTCGCCTCAAGGCTGACCGGTGCCGCCCGCCACAGCCCGAAGCCCAGCCAGATCAGGTACAGCCCACCCGCCACCTTCAAGGCCGTGAACAAACTGGCCGACGCCTGGATCAGCGCACCCAACCCCAACGCACACAGCGCCAGCACAATCGCAAAACCGAGCACGCCACCGCTGATGGTGAACAGCGTTTTGCGGCTGCCGTGAAGCGCACCGTGGGTCAGCGCCAATAACGCATTGGGCCCTGGCACCACCGAGATGCCGAAGCAGGTAACCAGGTAAAGCAACCAGGTATCAAAGGGCATGGATCCGATCCAGAAGGTGTTGGTTCAAGGCAGAATGTTGCGGGTGAACAAGCGTCCATGAAAAGCGCATAATTCAGGCCTTAGCCATTCGATTAACGAATAGAGGTCAGCGCGATGCCCGCCAGCGATTTGCAGCTCGATTGGCTCAAATGCTTTGTGGCCGTGGTGGATGCCGGCTCGTTGTCTGGCGCCGCCCACGAGGTCAACCGCTCGCAGTCCGCCGTCAGCATGCAGATGAAGAAACTCGAAGCCGCCCTTGGGCGACAGCTCTTGAGTCGCGGCCCGAGGCACCTGCAACTGACTGCCGATGGCCAGACGCTGCTGAGCTACGCCCGGCGCATGCTCGCCCTGCACGCTGAAACCCAGGCGGCATTTCACGGTGAAGAGCTGACCGGGCGCATCCGCCTTGGCGTTGCCGAAGACTACGCGGCCCGGTACCTCACGCCGCTGCTCAAACGCTATTCGCCGCGCTACGCCGGTGTGGAAATCGAACTGACCTGTGAACAGTCGACCACGCTGATCCCGCAGTTGCGCAGCGGCGATCTTGACCTGGCGCTGGTGTCTCGGGACTCGCCCCAAAGCGGCACCTTCCTGTTCAAGGAGCCCATGGTATGGGTAGGTTCACCGCAGTTCGAACTGTGGCGGCGCGACCCGATCCCCATCGCCGTCTACGAAAGCGCAAGCCTTGCCCGGCGGTATGCGGTGAACGCACTCACCCAGCAAGGCCGCGAATTCAAGGTGGTGTACAACAGCTCCAGCCTTGCCGGCCAGGTGGCCGCCGTCGAGGGCGGGCTCGCGATTGCTGCGATTACCCAATGCACCGTGCAGGATTCGCTTCAGGTACTCGGTGACGAGCACGGTTTGGGCAGCATTGAGCCCATGGAGGTTTCGATTCTGCGTAGCCGGGCGTCCCGCGGGTCCAAAGCGGTCAATAGCCTGCATGCGTTCATCATCCGAACGCTGAGGGCTCAGCCTTAGAGGGCAGAGCGTTTCGGCACAATCATCGAGCGCTTCGGCGCAGTGCCGTGCCTACGCGCTGTTTAGGATCAAGGCTCAAACCACGCCTGGACATCACCGCAATGAAACTCAAAGCACTTGCCCCCGCGATCACCCTGATCATGGCCGCCAGCGGACACGCCGCCAGCTTCTCACTCAACAGCCCGGACATTGCCGACCAACGCCCGCTGACGCACCTGCAGGAATTCAACGGCTTCGGCTGCAGCGGCGGCAACACCTCCCCTGCCCTGTCCTGGGCCAACGCCCCGGCGGGCACCAAAAGCTTCGCCATCACCGTCTACGATCCCGACGCACCGACCGGCAGCGGCTGGTGGCACTGGACGGTGGTGAACCTGCCCGACACCGTCTCCAGCCTGCCGAGTAACGTGGGCACCCACCTGCCGGCCGGGGCAGTGCAAGGCCGCACGGACTACGGCCAACCCGGCTTCGGCGGCGCCTGCCCGCCCGTGGGTGATAAACCGCATCGCTATCAATTCACCGTGTGGGCGTTGAAAGTCGCCACCCTGCCGATCGACAATCAATCCAGCGGCGCCCTGGTCGGCTACATGCTCAATGCCAACAGCTTGGCCAAGGCCACAATCACGGCCCCTTACGGACGCTAGTCACGATGGATGTTCACGAAGGTCTGCGGCACCGGGAAAGCATCATCGAAAGCTGCGTGATCAGGGCCCGGCAACACCATACCCTGCAACGCGTGCCGATCTTCATGACCGCCCTGTGCCGCGTGCGCCAGGGGCAAAAACTGATGCAGTGGGATGAGCGCGAAATGCGCGCTGGCCCACAGCACCTGATTCTACTGCCGGCGGGCCGCGAGCTTGGGGTGACCAATTTTCCCGGTGCCCAGGGTGACTACATCGCCGACGTGGTGTCGTTTCCGGTGCCGGTGTTGCGTAACTTCGTTGCCCGGTATGGCGCGCAGTTCAAGGGCAGCATGCATGCCGACCTGTGCGTACGCCTGGACAAACAGACCCGACAAGCCTGGGACCAACTGCTGACCGCACTGAGCACCGGCGCCCCGTCGGCCCTGTGCACCCACTATGGCGAGGCCGTGTTGCTCTGCCTGTGCCTGGCCGGCCAGGCGGGACCGTTGCTGATGGATCGCAACGACCCCTTGAGTGAACGCGTGCAGCGGTTGATCGGCAGCAACCTGTCCAGGGACTGGACCGTTGCCACGGTCGCGCAGCAGTTGAATCTGGGGGAATCGACGTTGCGTCGGCAACTGGCCAATGAGGATGCGAGCTTCAGGGCCATCCTGGAAAATGTTCGGCTGGGGGCGGCGTTGCAACAGCTGCAAACCTCCAGGGATTCCATCGGGGAGATTTCCAGTGCGTGCGGGTATGCATCGGCGTCGCGGTTTGCGGTGAGGTTCAAGTCACATTATGGGCTTTCACCGCGGTCGTTGCGGGCGGCGATGTGAGGTACACACTACCTGAGTAGCCCATAACCTGTGGCGAGGGAGCTTGCTCCCGCTGGACTGCGCAGCAGGCCCATTTTTTTGGGGCTGCTGCGCGCCCCAGCGGGAGCAAGCTCCCTCGCCACAGGTACTTCGCGGTTATTGAAGCGCTTTGGCAACCGCATCAAAGGCAAACATATCGTCGATCACCTTGCCACCCGTGGGTTTGGTCTGCGCCTGCCACACCACAATCACCACATTCCTGGTCGGATTGATGTAGAGGTACTGACCAAACGTACCGGCCGCCGTAAAGGCTTTATCCGCTTTGGAGGCGTCGGTCCAACCTGGCCACCACATGGACGCAAAGTCACCGTACGCCGCATCTGAACCCGTAGTCGCGCTGGCAAAACTCAACCAGCCTTCAGGCAACACTTGCTGCCCTCCCGCCTTGCCGCCGCTGAGCACGAACTGCCCAAAACGCCCGTAATCCTCAAGCGTCGCGCTGATACCGCTGCCGCCCACTTCATTGCCATTGAGGCCGTCGAGCCACCACTTGGCATCGGTTTGCATGCCGTAAGGCGCCCAGATCTTCTCGCTCAGGTATTGCGTCAGTGGCTTGCCCACCGCAGCGCTCACCAGTTGCCCCAACACTTGAGTTTCACCGGTGCTGTAGTTGGTGCGAGTGCCAGGTGGCGCGGCGGTGGGCAGGCTGGCCATGAACTTGAGGAGCGACCCGGGCACTTGTTCACTACGCAGTTTGATCAAGTGGCGCTCGTCCGAGGTAGGGTCCGTGTATTGCTCGCTCCACTTGATCCCGGAGCGCATGGAGAGGATCTGGCGCACGGTGACCTGGTCGTAACCGCTACCGGCCAACGCGGGTAAATAACGGGTGACCTTGTCATCCAGGCTCTTGATGGCGCCGTCCTGCAGCGCCGCGCCCACCAGCGTCGAGGTGATGGACTTGGCCACCGACATCGACATCCACCGGGTGTCGGCGGTGTTGCCTTTTTCATAACGCTCATCGACGATCTTGCCGTCCTTGAGCACCAACAGCCCGGTTACCCGGTTGATCGCCACGTAGTCATCGAGGCTGTAATGCTTGCCTTTATAGTCAAAGGCAACCGGCCCGAGTGGCTGGCTGCTGCGGGGTAACGGGAACGGATGGCCGCCCGCCTTGATCGTGCGCGTCGGGAACAACCGGTCGGTATTACGGAAGGTAGTGACGGCCAAGTCCTCGCTGAGTCTGCCGTCATAGATGGCCTGCACGTCGCCGATCGGTTCCTGTGCATGGGGATAAGGCTTCGCGGGATCCGGGGTGGCCGCGCAGGCGGTTAACGACAGCGCAAGTGTCGACGCACACACCAACACATGAAGCGCGCTGCGTTCAACCGGGGATGAAGAGCGATGAAGCACGGGCATAAGCACCTCTTTATTATTGTTTGATCGGCCTTGAAACGCTTCGGCACGTCAGCAAAACCGACATGCCGAGGCTCAGGATGCAGCGGGGGATTTTTTCTGGCGCGCGGGATCGGGCCGGATTACGCGCGGAGTCGGGCCATGGGCAATCGCGAGGGTCTACACGGAAGAGAACGCTCTACGCAGGCAGTCTTATCAACGAGACTGATGATTACTATCGAACCGGTCGCCTATTGGCTTACCAAAACCCATTCCTATAATCGCCTCCACTTTCTCCCTCCCGTCTGCCCGCAGGCGAAATCTCCTCCCGGAACCCAACACCATGCCAAGCGCAAGCCGGGCCCCTAGCGGCCTCCCCGAACATAACCAACAAACCGTCCTGCAGCAGTGGCTGGCGATACTCTCGGTGGCCGTGGGCGCCTTCGCCCTGGTCACCAGCGAGTTCCTGCCGGTAGGCGTACTCAACGACGTCGCCGCCGACCTCGGCATCAGCGCCGGCCACGCCGGGCTGATGGTCACCCTGCCCGGCATCATGGCCGCCCTCGCCGCCCCGTTGCTGTCGGTGGGCATTGGCGCCATGGACCGTCGCTACCTGCTGATCGGCCTGACCCTGATCATGATCATCGCCAACATGGTGGTGGCCTACGCCAGCGACTTCAGCCTGCTGCTGTTCGGCCGCGTACTGCTGGGCATCAGCATCGGCGGCTTCTGGGCCACCGCCATCGCCCTCAGCGGCCGCCTGGCGCCCAAAGGCGTGGGCGTAGCGAAGGCCACCTCGATCATCATGATGGGCGTGACCCTGGCCACCGTGCTCGGCGTACCCGTCGGCACCTGGCTGAGCGGCCTGATGGGCTGGCGCATGACCTTCCTCGTCACCGCACTGGTGGGCATCCCGGTACTACTGGCACAGATGTTCCTGCTGCCCCGCCTCGAACCGGAAAAAGCCATTCGCATCGCCGACCTGCCGGCCCTGTTCATCAACCCACAAGCCCGGGTTGGCTTGATCGCCGTGCTGCTGATCGGCCTCGCGCACTTTGCCGCCTACACCTACGTCGCGCCGTTCTTCAAAAACAGCTCCGGCTTCGACGGCCCGACCATTGGCTCGCTGCTGCTGCTCTACGGCGTGGCCGGCGTAATGGGCAACGTCTTCGCCGGCTTCGCCGCCAACCGCAGCGTGCGCCACACCTTGCTGCTGGTCGCGCTGATGATCGGCACCAGCACCGCCCTGTTCCCCTACTTCGCCACCGGCATGAGCGGCGCCGTGATGCTGATCGCCCTGTGGGGCTTTGCTTTCGGTGCCTTCCCGGCGTGCGCGAGTATCTGGATGTTCGTGGTTGCGCCCAAGGATGTTGAACGTGGCATGCCGCTGTTCGTCGCGTTGTTTCAGGTGATCATTGCCGTGGGCTCGTTCTTTGGTGGGCAGATCGTCGACAAGATGGGGACGTCGGTGCTGTTGAGTTTGGCGACCGCGTTGGTGGGCGCCGGGTTTGTGACGGTGCTGGTGTTGGGGCGCAAGGTGAGTAATAGCCTGGCGGCCCAGCCTGCTTAATCGAGGAAAACGGGACTGATTGAATTCAGTCCCGTGGCTGGAGGTAGTGAGCACCGCACCTTGCTCCATTGCCTACAGTTGCGTCAGAATCCGCCGGCTTGTGCACCTGGGTTGGCGTCTCTAAGGTTGCTCGGTCGCTGAAACCTCAGTGATCGGGTTTAGTAGCCCGAGGTTAACTGCAAGTGCATAAGCAGCATCTATCAGACCTTCTTGTCTGTGCTTGATGGTGGCTGTGCGCAGGGCGTCTTCGGACGCGCCGGCTTTTGTAGTTTCCCCGGTCTACTAACCTGCGTACAGCCGCCACCCCATTTCGTTTAGTAGCGACGTGGTGAGGGCCCTGCTCAGGAAAACTACTGATATGTTCAAGGTAACGCCGAATCCTCCGGGATCTCCCGATTTGAAACTCAACCAAGCCGCGCAACGTGCCTTGGATCACTATCTCAATCCCTCCTCCGCCAAAACCGCCCCGCCGTCGGGTGCGCTGTTCAGTGTGGCTGCTGATGCCAGCAGTGAAAGTCTGATTACCAATAGCTATGAAACCTTTGCCTCGGTCAGCGCGTTGCTGCTTGATCTGTCGGACGAGCTGAGCGGGAAAGACCGTGATGTGGCGTTGGCTATTCATCAACTCAGTGAGTTGGGGGTGCTGTTGATGGGTAAGTTGATGGATCGGGAGGTGCCGTCTAGCTGAAACCGGACGCTGTCCAGGCTACTCAACTAGCTCAATCGACTGATCGCCGAGGCGCTGTAGGCATCTACGGCGGCTCAGCGACGACGATGCCGCTTTAGTTGAGTAAGTCGCCGCTCATGCTGCGCTCAATAGCGGTTTCAGGCCATTTGCCGCCATTACGAAACGCCGTTTTCGACTCCAAACGGACACTCCACTGATGTCAGGCAGGTGTGGGATTTCAGCTTCTGGTGGTCGCGACAAGAATGGGCTTTGTACCGTTGCGCCCTTTAAAGACCATTGTCACATCGACCACCGTATCCATTCCCTCAAAAAACACATCCGCGTTGACCCCATCGAGCCGTTTCTTCAGAGGGGTAGTACTGGTGATGTGGCGGCTCAGTAGGCTTTCAAAGTCAGCCCTATTGCTATCAATCCACCTCTTCAGATCGGTTCTGAGCTGCTCGATTGGCTTGAGCTTTTTACCCGACGGCTTTCGCTTGGGTCCTAGCGTGTCGAGAACGCTGATCTCGTCGATTGAGTAGAGAACCGGGACCATGCACAGTTCGGTCCCGTTCTCGTTCTTCAAGATGGCAACAAGAGTCGTGTCGGAAGGCGCCCGAGCAAGATCTTTTGGGGTGACGGAGAGTGTCACATCCACCCGATCGAACGGTTTAGGCAGAATCCCACCAATGGTCATGCTTTGAGCGAATTTCGTGATTTGTTGGCTCGCAAGCCTTGCCCAGCCGACCTTCTGTTGATTGAGCACGCATAGGCAACGGCTCGACTTAATCATCCGGGGGAGCACGATGCCGTTCTTCCTGGTCCACTGGAGCAGGTCAACCTTCGCATCAAATTTCAGTCGTGCAGAGCCCTCAGATGGCTTTACTGTTCCGGCGTATTTCGTGCCGGAAGGTGCGCCAGACCGAACGGCAGCACCAATTGCAGCTAGGTTCTTAGCCTTTCGTGCAGCTCTCTCTTGTTCCTGCTGATCCCGAGCAACCTGGACTCGCTTGGCTTGGTAGGTATCGGCTTTACCCTGAATCTTGGACATCGCTTCGTTGAACTCTTCGAAAGCCTTTTTGGCTAAGCGAACATCCTTCTCCATCCGCAACACCCTGGCCCAGTCGATCAATTCCAGATCCGGGTCGTCAATCCAATCATTGACCACGCTCCGAACTCGCTCACAAGAATTGGCTTTACTGTTATCGAAACAAACACTCAACTCCTTATTTTTCGAGGCCCCCCTGAAGGTAAGGTTCTGGCTGCCAAGTGTGACGAAGTCAGCCTCGTCCATGATGACTTTCGCATGAAGGTCCTTCACCTCGTAAACCGTGCACTTGTTGATGAGCAACAGCTTGAAGGCAGCGATTGTTGACGCCATACAGACGAAGTCCCTTACCTCGAACCGTGTGTAAAACGTTGCTTGCTTGTTGGCCAAGAGCTTAAGCGTGCTGTTTTCTGTGATGTAGGGGGACAGCACTGTCAGAGGCGTGGTGGCTTCTCGGATCTGCCGATTCCATCGAGGAGCCAAATTGGTTCTGATGCGGATCATTCAACCGTCCCTGGTCTGCCTGGGCGCGAGGCGCGGGGTATATTGGAATCCCTCCAGTATACCGCCGGCGCAGCTGACCATCACAGGCTGTAACCTTGATCGGCAGAGAACAGCCAAAAGCGAACGATCAAGAGAGTGTCAGATTTTTTGTGTACGAGCGGTGATGGCCTACCGTGAGGCAAGCCTTCATTCGACAGTCGCCACCGCCCCTCTTCCGGGACTGATGAGCAAACCTCATGAAGCCTTGCCGATTTACCCGTCTAGTCCTCAGTCGTTAGCGCGCTTACTGTCTCCCCACGCCCAACGGGAGATCAACATGCACAAACGCACACTCGGCAACAGTTCACTCGAAGTATCCGCCCTCGGCCTCGGCTGCATGGGTCTGAGCCATGGCTATGGCCCGGCCACGGATACCGAGCAAGCCATCGCACTGATCCGCTCAGCCGTTGAACGAGGCGTCACGTTCTTCGATACCGCCGAATTCTACGGCCCCTATATCAATGAGCAAGTAGTCGGCGAGGCGCTGGCGCCAGTTCGCGACCAGGTTGTGATCGCTACAAAATTCGGCTTCGCCGTCGGCACCGACAATACAAAACAGGCTCTGGACAGCCGGCCCGAACGTATTCGAATAGCGGTCGAGGGTTCGTTGCGTCGACTGAAGACCGATTACATCGATTTGCTCTACCAACACCGCGTCGATCCGGACGTGCCGATTGAGGACGTTGCCGGGGCGGTGAAAGACCTGATTAGCGAAGGAAAGGTCAAGCACTTCGGCCTGTCGGAGGCAGGCGCGCAAACCATTCGTCGCGCCCATGCGGTACAGCCGGTCACGGCGCTGCAAAGCGAATACTCGCTGTGGTGGCGCGAGCCTGAGCTGGAAATCCTGCCGACCCTTTGGGAGCTGGGCATCGGCTTCGTACCGTTCAGTCCATTGGGTAAAGGCTTTCTCACCGGCACGGTGTCGGCCGATTCCACTTATGGCAGTGACGACTTCCGCAGCATCGTCCCGCGTTTCAGCCAGTCGGCGCTGCAGGCAAATCAGGGTCTGGTGGTGTTGATCCGTCAGATTGCTGCGCAGAAACAAGCGACACCGGCCCAGATCGCGCTGGCCTGGCTGCTCGCGCAGGCACCGTGGATTGTGCCGATTCCGGGCACGACCAAACTGCATCGCCTGGAAGAAAACCTCGGCGGCGCGAACATCACCCTCGACGCTGCCGAACTCAAGGCCATTGATACCGCGCTGGCGCAGATCCGCATCGAAGGCGAGCGCTATCCCGAGGCTCTCAAGGCGCGCGTCGGTCGATGAGTACCGATCACGATCCGCTGCGGCGCACGGTCATCGCCGCACTGGCCAGCGCCCCGCTGCTGTCGCTCGCCGACGCGCAAGGCGCCAGTGAAACACCGCGTTCGGGCTCGCGGATTCTGGTCGCGTATTTCTCGCGCTCGGGCAATACCCGCGTGGTCGCCGGGCTGATCCAGCGTGGACTGGGTGCCGATCTGTTCGAGATTCGCCCCGCCCACGCCTACCCCGAGGACTATCTGCAAACCGTGGAACAGGCGCGCCAGGAACGTGACAGTGGCTTCGAACCCGAGCTGCAAAACACGGTTCACGCCCTCAGCGACTACGACACGATCTATCTCGGCTTTCCGATCTGGGGTGAAACCGCCCCGCCGATCGTGCGCGCATTCCTCAGCGCCCACGATCTGACCGGCAAGACCCTCATCCCCTTCAACACCCATGGTGGATATGGCCTGGGCAACAGCCGCCGTGTGCTGGTCAAGCATGCGCCGAAGGCCAAAGTGCTG
This sequence comes from Pseudomonas sp. F8002, assembly GCF_013385495.1. Taxonomy (NCBI): domain Bacteria; kingdom Pseudomonadati; phylum Pseudomonadota; class Gammaproteobacteria; order Pseudomonadales; family Pseudomonadaceae; genus Pseudomonas; species Pseudomonas sp. F8002. The sequence continues at coordinate 504,559 of NZ_JACAPW010000002.1, forward strand.
GAAGGTTTTGTGATGGAGGGTGAGCAGGAGCGCAAGACCATGGAACGCGTGAACGGCTGGCTGAAAGATCACCCTCTCACGCACTAATCGAATTCTGTACGGAGTAACTCCATGAAAATCCGCACGTTGGGTAATGGCCTGGAAGTGTCCGCCTTGGGTCTTGGCTGCATGAGCATGACGTCGGCCTACGGGCCGGCAGCCGACCAAGCCAGCATGATCAAGCTGATTCGTTCGGCCCACGAGCAAGGCGTCACCTTGTTCGACACCGCCGAAGCGTATGGCCCGTTCGCCAATGAAGAGCTGCTGGGGGAGGCCTTGCAGCCGATCCGCGAGCAGGTCGTCATCGCCACCAAGTTCGGTTTCGATATCGACCTGATCACCGGCGCACGTGGCGGCGGCACCAACAGCCGCCCGGAGCATATACGCGCCGTGGCCGAAGCGGCGTTGAAGCGTCTGCGCACCGATTGCATCGACCTGTTTTATCAGCACCGCGTTGATCCCCAGGTGCCCATCGAAGACGTGGCCGGCACCGTCAAGGATCTGATCGCCGAGGGCAAGGTCAAGCATTTCGGCCTTTCTGAAGCGGGTGTGGAAACCATTCGCCGGGCCCACGCGGTGCAACCGGTCACGGCGGTGCAAAGCGAATATTCGCTGTTCTGGCGTGGCCCGGAGCTGGAACTGCTAGCCGTGCTGGAAGAACTGCGGATCGGCTTCGTACCGTTCAGCCCGCTGGGCGCCGGTTTCCTCACCGGTCAGATCGACGAGAACACGCAGTTCGACGCGAGCGATTTCCGCAATTTCGTCCCGCGCTTTTCCCCTGAAGCGCGCAGGGCCAATCTGGCGTTGGTCGATGTGGTGAAAGCCGTCGCGCAACGCAAACACGCCACGCCGGCGCAAGTGGCACTGGCCTGGTTGCTCGCACAGAAACCGTGGATTGTGCCGATACCGGGCACGACCAAACAGCATCGCCTGGAAGAAAACCTGGGCGCGGTCGAGCTGCAATTGAACGGCGACGATCTGCGCGTGATCAACGAACAGATGGCACAGATTCGGGTGCACGGCGAACGTCTGCCGGAGTCGGCACTGAAAATGACCGGACTCTGAGTCTGCCCGACGCGGCGCCATGTGCGGCGTCGCTTTCTCTGTCTGACCGGAGAACTCATCCGATGAACCGATTGATTGCGCCACTCGTTGCTTTGTCACTGATGGCGGCAGAGTCCCAGGCCGCCAGCGAAATCCGCGTTACGCCGAACGGATCCCAGCCTTCGATCAAGGGCGCAGCGGAAAACTTTACCGGCTCTGTACGCGTCGATGGCCTGTTCAAAGGTGAAGCGCCCGCGCGCATCGGTGGCGGCACGGTGACCTTCGAACCCGGCGCACGCACGGCGTGGCACACCCATCCGCTGGGACAAACGCTGATCGTCACTGCCGGCGTCGGCTATGTGCAGCAAGAGGGTGGCGCGCGTCAGGAGATCCATCCGGGCGACACTGTCTGGATTCCACCGAACACCCGTCACTGGCACGGCGCCACGGCCAGCAACGGCATGACCCACATCGCCATCGCTGAAGCCGAGGATGGCAAGACCGTCACCTGGGCGGAGCAGGTCTCGGAGGCGCAATACGCCGGCCAATAAAGTTACGGAATGTGTCGAAGCTGCTCGACCGGCACGTTCGCGGCGAACCGCCACGTAACCTCAATGCCCCGTAACAACCTGCCCGCATCGGGATTCCAGCGGTTATCGCACGTCGACTCATGAGTTCTGCTCATGAGTCCATGCGCTATTTCGGGGTTAATCGCCACAACCATCCTCCTTACGATCCAGCAACACCGCAGCGCCCCGCAATGGATGGAGCCCTTCACGATGATCACTGACACCCGCAACCGCACTGCCCTCCCCACACTCATGGCGCTCTGCCTGAGCGTCGGGGCGATGTTCAGCGTCACCACTCAAGCAGCCGAGGCTTCGCCCACCATGACCAGCACACCCGCCAGCGCAGCCAGCTTGTCGAGCCAGCAACAAGCCATTCCACTGATCGCGGCGTTCATGGCGACCAGCGACATGCCCAACCTCAACACGGCGCTCAACCAAGGGCTTGATGCCGGCCTGACCATTAGCGAAACCCGCGAAGTCCTCGTGCAGCTCTACGCCTACGTCGGCTTCCCGCGCAGCCTCAACGCCTTGAATGAATTGATGACCGTGGTGCAGGCGCGCAAACAACGCGGCCTTGACGATGCGCCGGGGCGTGAGCCGAGCCGGGTGATACCGGTGGGGGATGAGCTATTGGCAGCGGGTACGGCGAATCAAACGAAAATCTCCGGCGCCCCGGTCAAAGGCCCGGTGTTCGAGTTCGCCCCAGTGATCAACCAGTTCCTGCAAACGCACCTGTTCGGCGACATCTTCGAGCGCGACAACCTCGACTGGCAAAGTCGCGAATTGGCGACTGTCGGAGCGCTGGCAGCGACGCCGGGGGTCGAGCCTCAGTTGCGCTCGCACATGGCGGCGAGCCTGCGCGTCGGGCTCAGCGCAGCACAGTTGCACCTAGTCACCGAACTGCTGAAAAAGCATGGCGATGCACAGACTGCCGAGCGGGCCAACGCAGCGCTGGTCCAAGCCCTCGCGGCGTCGAGGAAGTGACATGAGAACTGCAAAACGTCTGCTGATCGTCATGCTGTTGAGCCTGTTGGCGGCCTGCGCGAACCACTCCGAAGGCCCGCTGCTGATCCAGAAACAAGGCAGCTTCGCCGCCGGCGGAACGATGACCACGGCACCGGGCACCTTCAACCCGCGCCAACCGATGACGCCCAACGGTCAGACCTACCACGGTGACCACGCCTACGCCTTCTATCAAATCCCGGTGGACGCGCGAAAACTGCCCATCGTCATGTGGCACGGCGCAGGTCAGTTTTCCAAGACCTGGGAAACCACCGCCGATGGTCGCGAGGGTTTTCAGAACATCTTTCTGCGCCGCCACTACGGCGTCTATCTGATCGATCAACCCCGGCGTGGTGATGCCGGGCGCAGCATGGTCGAGACTACCATCAAGCCTGTGCCGGACGAACAACTGTGGTTCAACCAGTTCCGTATCGGCCTTTGGCCCCGCTACTTCAACGGCGTGCAAGTGGCACAGGACGCCCAGACCCGCGAGCAGTTTTTCAGGGCTATGACACCGAACACCGGGCCGTTTGACATGGGCGTGGTCTCCGATGGTGTGTCGGCGCTGTTCGACAAAATCGGCCCCGGCATCCTGTTTACCCATTCTCAGGGCGGCGGGCCGGGCTGGTTGACGGCGATCAAGAACGACAAGGTCAAAGCCATCGTGGCGTTCGAACCGGGCAGCAGTTTCGTGTTTGCTGACGGTGAAGTGCCGGCGCCGATCCCCAGCGCGTTCGACACGGTGCAAGGCGCAGCGGTGCCGATGGAGCAATTCATGGCACTGACGCGCATTCCGATTCTGATCCTGTACGGCGACAACATCCCGGAACAGGCAGTCGATCTGCCCGCTCAGGACAGTTGGCGCGCACGCCTGAAAATGGCCCGGCTCTGGCGTGACGCGGTCAATCGCCATGGCGGTGATGTGCGACTGATACACCTGCCGGAGATTGGCATTCACGGCAATACCCATTTCCCCATGTCGGATCTGAACAACGTGCAGATCGCTGACCTGGTCGCGCAGTTCCTCAAAGAAAAACAGCTGGACTGACCCAAATACTTTCGCAACTGCCGTCCTTTTTTTGCTCAGGAGCTTCACGTGAAGAACACCCTCAAAGCCACGTTCATGTCGGCATTGGTCGGCCTCTCGGCAGGCGAAGCCTTGGCCGCCGACTACAAGAAGAACCCATTCACCCTCGCCTACGACGGCGCGATCACCCGCAACGAACCGGGCAGGGTCAACATCCACCCGGTCAGCTATAAGCTCAACGGTCTGGACATCGCCGCCAACGTCTACACGCCTGCCAACTACGACGCGAAGAAGACCTACCCGACCGTGGTGATTGCGCATCCGAATGGCGGCGTAAAAGAGCAAGTCGCCGGTCTGTATGCCCAGCGCCTCGCCGAACAGGGCTACATCACCATCACGGCCGATGCGGCCTATCAGGGCGCCAGCGGTGGTCAGCCGCGCAGCATCGATAAACCGGCGTATCGCATCGAAGACATTCACGGCATGGCCGATTTCATCAGCCAGTTCGCTGGCGTGGATGACAATCGTCTGGGCCTGCTCGGCATTTGTGGCGGCGGTGGTTATTCGTTGGCGGCGGCGCAAACCGACAAACGCTTCAAATCCCTGGCGACGGTGAGCATGTTCAACTCGGGTCGAGTACGCCGCAACGGCTACAACGACTCGCAAATGGACAGCATCCAGCAACGTTTGCAACAGGCATCAGCAGCCCGCGCGCAAGAAGCAGCGCGGGGCGCGGTGCTGTATTCGGGGGATGCCAACCTCACCGATGAGCAGATTGCCAAACTGCCTTTCGAACTGTATCGCCAAGGTTATGAGTACTACTGGAAAACCCACGCGCACCCGAACTCGACCTTCAAATACACCACCAGCAGCCTTATTGACCTGATGCGTTTCGACGCCACCGACCATATCGAGTTGATCAATCAACCGTTGCTGATGATCGCCGGCAGCAAGGCCGACAGCCTGTACATGACTCAGGATGCGTTCCCCAAAGCCACCGGCACCACCGACAAGGAAGTGTTCATCCTCGATGGCGCCACCCACATTGAAACCTACTGGGTGCCGCGTTATGTCGATGCGGCGATCGACAAACTGACGGATTTTTACTCACGCACCTTGTGATCAGCGCACCAAGGGTCGCGCATCCGTGCGCGACCTGCTTTCATGGAATAATCACGCGCTCCTCATGAGAGGTTTTCATCAAATGTCCCGCCCCAATCTCAACGACCTGCAAGCCTTCGTGGTCATCACCCGCGAAGGCAGTTTTACCCGTGCTGCCGCGCAACTGGGCGTTTCGCAGTCAGCGCTGAGCCACACTCTGCGGGCACTGGAAACCCGGCTGGGCGTGCGCTTGCTGACGCGGACTACGCGCAGTGTTTCACCAACGGAGGCGGGCCAACGCCTGTATCAAGCGATGGCGCCGCGCTTTGAAGAAATTGAACTGGAACTGGCTGCCGTCAGCGAGTTTCGCGACACCCCCGCCGGCAATGTACGGATTCAGGCGTCCGAGCATGCGGCGAACAATATTCTCTGGCCGAAGCTGCTGAAGGTGCTGCCCGACTACCCGGACATCAAGGTCGAAATCACCGTCGATTACGCCCTCGCCGACATCGTCGCGCAGCGCTATGACGCTGGTGTTCGACTGGGTGACCAGGTGGCCAAGGACATGATCGCCGTGCCGATCGGGCCATCGTTACGCATCGCCGTTGTCGGCTCACCGCAGTATTTCCAGCAGCGGCCTTACCCGATGGAACCGAGAGATCTGGCGGCGCACAACTGCATCAACCTGCGCCTGCCGACTCACGGCAGCCTGATGCAATGGGATTTCGAAAAGGATGGCCACGAACTCAAGGCCCGCGTCGAAGGCCAATGGACATTCAACAGCAGCGTGCCCATTCTGCGTGCGGCCGTGGCGGGATGTGGCTTGGCTTTCCTGCCAGAGGACATGGTGGCGAAGGAGCTTGCCGACGGTAGCCTTGTGCGGGTGTTGGAAGATTGGTGCCAACCCTTTGCCGGTTACCATCTCTACTACCCCAATCGCCGTGAACATTCGTCAGCGTTTGGCGTTGTAGTTGAGGCGTTACTCTACAAGAGCTGAGTCATCGACCTTCAAGGCGTCTGAATTTTTCCCGCCCCCTCAAACCGTGAATGAGCAGATGATTTTGATCGACTGCGTCGGGCGCGACCGGCTGCAAGCCGATTGCTGCCCCTCGTAACAAGCAGCTTCTGGCTTATCCCCCCTAAAGCCCCACCCAAAAACGCCGATAACCTCCTACCATCAATCAACCCCCGCTCCCCTACACCCGATTCGCTCCCCGCATGCTCGTATGGCACGTCGCATGCTTGCCTCACCCCGGCCCGTCCACATGGAGTACGAGTGAATGCCTGCCCAAGCCCGTTTCATCGAGCACTACCGCAAAGCCGACCGCATCATGCTCGCCCTGATCTGGCTGATGACCCTCTTCTCCCTGGGCCTGGCGTTCTGGCACGACACGCTGCTTCAAGCGCTCTTCATAGGCGCCGGCACCAGCGTGGTGCTGACCCTGGCCTATCGCGTCATCGGCGGCACCCGCCTGATGCGTTGCGCCCTTGGCGTCGGCCTGATGGTCATGGCGGCGTTGCACATCAACCAGGCCCAGGGTGTCATCGAATCGCACTTCGGTATCTTCGCGCTGCTGGCGGTGCTGACGTTCTACCGCGACTGGCTGCCTATCCTGGTGGCCGCTGTCACCATCGCGGTACACCACGTGGTGTTTCATGCCTTGCAGCACCAGGGTTTCCCGGTGTTTGTGATGGAGCATCACGGCGGCTGGAGCATGATTTTCGTCCACGCGTTCTACGTGGTGATGGAGACGGTCGCCCTGCTCTACCTCGCGGTGCACAGCCAGACAGAAGCGGTAGAAAGCCAGGAAATGCTCGAAAAAATGCTCGCCGTCACCACGCAGTTCAGCGGTGAGGCCGTCAAAGGCAGTCCGGAAAAAGTCCATGTTTCCCTTGCCACCCGTTTCGATCACTTTCTGACCCAGATCACCGGCCTGATCGACGGCGTCGCCCGCGACTCCCACGGCCTCGGCCAACTCGGTCAGGAGCTGGCTCACGCCAGCGGCACCCTGGAAAAAGGCGCGCGCCACCAACTGGCGGAAATCACCCAGATGACCGGTTCCATGCAGCGCATGGACTAATGGCCGACAGTAGCCGCTCATGACAGACCACTTCCAGCCAAGCCATTGAGCCACTTCGACCCTATCGATGAGTAAAACCAAAACACCCCGCACTTCAACCAAAGGCGGGGTGTTCTCTCTTACCTCACTTCACATCAATCACATCGCCGTGTGAAAAATCTGCTCAATCTCATCCTGATTGGCAGGACGCGGATTGGTAAAACCGCAGGCATCTTTCATGGCATTGGCTGCCAGTGTCGGAATATCGTCAGCCTTTACACCCAACTCAACGAGCCCGCTCGGAATCCCCACATCCGCAGACAGTTTACGGATGGCCGTGATAGCCGCCGCAGCACCCTTCTCCGCATCCAGTTGCTGAGTCTCAACCCCCATTGCATGGGCAATATCCTTAAACCGGGCCGGGCACACGCTGGCGTTGAAGCTCGACACATGGGGCAGCAGGATCGCATTGCACACGCCGTGAGGCAGGTCGTAGAACCCGCCCAGTTGGTGCGCCATGGCATGTACATAACCCAGCGAAGCATTGTTGAAGGCCATGCCGGCAAGGAATTGCGCGTAGGCCATGTTTTCCCGGGCGGTCATGTTGTCACCCTGGGCAACGGCGGTGCGCAGGTTGGCCGAGATCAATTCGATGGCTTTGAGTGCACAGGCATCGGTGATCGGCGTGGCCGCCGTCGACACGTAGGCTTCGACGGCGTGGGTCAGTGCGTCCATGCCGGTGGCGGCGGTCAGGCCCTTGGGCATGGCGGCCATCAGCGAAGGGTCGTTGACGGATAACAGGGGGGTGACGTTGCGGTCGACGATGGCCATTTTCACGTGGCGGACTTCGTCGGTGATGATGCAGAAACGGGTCATTTCACTCGCCGTGCCGGCGGTGGTGTTGATGGCGATCAGTGGCATTTGTGGTTTGGCGGATTGGTCCACGCCTTCGTAGTCGCTGATGTGCCCGCCGTTGGCGGCGCACAGGGCAATGCCCTTGGCGCAGTCATGGGGTGAACCGCCGCCCAGGGAAATAATGAAATCACAGTCGCTGCGGGCCAGCAGTTCCAGGCCCCTCTCCACGTTGCTGACGGTCGGATTCGGTTTGGCGCCGTCAAACAGGGTGGAGTCGATGTCTTGCTGGGCCAACAGGCCGGCGACCTTGGCCGCCACGCCGGCTTTGGCCAGGCCGGCATCGGTGACGATCAAGGCTTTGCGGAATCCGTACTTGCGGATTGCGAGCATCGCCTCGTCGAGGCTGCCAATGCCCATCATGTTCACGGAAGGAATGAAGAAGGTGCTACTCATGATAAATCCTCTTTTTATTATGGAGACACGGGAGTCAGTGAGGTTTTCTACTCATCTCGCAGGTGATGCGGCGCGTCTTGTTGTCATCGTTGACGATCACAAAGCTGAGCCTAAACCTATGGCGTCAGACCGAAATGGTCCTTTAGCGGGCATTGACACCTCCTTTAGTACTGGAAGCAGGGCTTCACCCATTCCATGGGGAGCGGCAGCAAAATCTGACTTGCGCAGACCCCGACCCGCACGGATGGTTATGATGGTTCGCTGATCAACAGCCCTCACCTACTCTCCTGTGCAGGAACTGCAAAATGAGCATTGATTGGATCAAGTTGTCGCAGGTATCAGCGGCTTGCTGGGCAGCGTGATGCGGTTTGGCAGTGAGGGCTGGGGCGAGAAAGCGTTGTTTCTGCTTGGCCTGGTGATTGCGCCATTGCTGCGGGGGCTGTTTAGCGTCTTGCCACAGATCGAGATCACGGCACAGTGACCGGGGCCTGAAACCCGTCACTCGCCTTGGTGATGGTCGGGGCCATCGCCGTGGAGGTTATTCCGATGAATTGGGCGCGCAACAACTCACGCACGGCTTCATGGAACGACTCCAACCTCGTGGCATTGATGCGGACGGTTATATCCTCACCGTGTCCAACGTCGAGATGCAGCCACAGTTTCAGGATTTACTTGTGGACGCTTGCATGACGCTCACGCGGTCAGACAGGACCTGATGTGGCCGCAAACACTGGAACGCGTCTATGAAATCAGGGGCTATTCAGTTTTTACTGCGCACGGAGCTCATTCCACATAACGGAGCTACAAATGCGTCCGACCGGAGATCGCCTGTGCGGCTGCGCAAACCCGTGCTTGTAGGTCTTCATCGCCAGTGTTGTAGCGCGGGGCTTGCTCATCTAGCACAGGCCTTGGATTGACTCCCCATAAATGGCCGATACTCCTCTTCTTATTGATGAGTATCAGCCTCCTCTGCGGGATAAAACTCGCCCTCCTTCCCCATTTTTTTCAGCCGTTCGCGCACAATTACCTCGACGCTGGCTACGGCGGTTTGATCGTCAGGGTTGACCAACTGCAAGCACAAGCGTTGGACATTCTGATCGTGGGTGCCCTCGCTCATCATCTCGTGGGTGAAGACCTGTTCGCCACGCCATAGGCATAGCTGGGTATGCGTCTCGCCAAGCCATATTTCGTTGATTGATCGAAGGTCGGTTGTCTCTAGTTGATCGACGGTGATTGTCTTATCCATTGCGCTGTACCTTACCCATGAGTAGATACAGGTAGACTTACCGGCATAGCGGGTCGTTCCACGCGTTGGCAGTTCAACCGGGCTAATGGTGGTTAAGCACGTCCCGGTTAGAACCAGGACAATTGACGATTGAAGATGCACAGTACGAGCCGATAAGGGCCATCACATGACTGATCCTGCTGTTCCACATGCAAATGGCCGCGCCTGGATCAACTTTGATCTCCCCTCCTCGGGCCGATACTGCCAGCTCACACATGGCGCGCAGCCTACGGAACGACCGGCTGCTATCGGCCAAAAGCCGCCATTCGACCGAGCATGAATTGATATATCTTCAGTACCGGACTCTGCGACACGTGCAGCCATACCTGCTGAACAAGCTGGCGAAAACTACCTACGCGTAAGAGATATCAATGACAACGTTTTGGAAAAAAAGAATTCTAGTTCTTGTCGGCGCCGGGGCCTCTGTCGATTTCGGTATTCCTCAGACCAGAGATTTTACAGCAGCTCTCGAAAACGAGCTTAGGAACAACCAATATTGCGTCAAAACGGGGGGATTGAAGGCCTACGAATGGGTGAAAAGTACGCTTGAGGAGTATTACGGTGCAGAGCCGTGGGAGGCTCATTTTGAGCGCGTTTACCATTCGCTCCACGAGTTGGCAGCGATGAACCACATCGATGGAGCCGTGCCGAAGTACAAGCCTGTCCTCTACCCCTTTTTGAGACCGCAGCACGACCATACAAACGAGGCCCTACGAGCTGCAGCTAACGCGATGCTGGAGGCCATTTACAAAATCGCGTCTACATCATCCAACACTCCAAAGCTCAGTCTGGCACCACTCAGCGCCTTTATTGAAGGACTAAAGAATCACGGGGTGCCCAGGATATACACGACAAACTACGACGATTTTTTCTCGCAGGCTTGTCCAGGATTGTTCACCGGATTCACAAATAAAAGGGACGAATACAGCCTCTTCAGCCCAAAGGACTATTGGGAGCAGTGGGATACACCTGGGCTTTTCCATCTTCACGGTTCAGTTCACTTTGGTTTCCCTCTGAGCATCAAGCGAGATCCTGACGTTGGAATAGGTGATCTAGGATGGTATGAAAGCAAGGAGGAGGCGATAAGGCACGCGCGTGGCGGCGGGTCAGGTAGTTCACGCTTGGATGGCACACAACTGGAAAGAAGCGCGATCATCACCGGTTTAGATAAGCTCGGCCGACTGCAGCAAGCGCCCTATCTCTCCTATTACGGCGGGTTAACGCGTGAAGCCATTGAGGCTGATCTAATAATTGTGTTGGGGAGCGGGTTAGGAGATCTACACCTCAACTCTTGCCTCTTACAGGCGCGAAGAACTCACCCACCAACCCCAATTGTTTACGTAGGTTGGTGGAAGGGTGGGGATCTGCGGGAAGCTTTGAGGGGCGAGATAACTGACCAGACAATAGCTATGGTCCATGACCTGCGAATCGATATTGGTAGTAGACACAAGATGCGGTTCGAGGCCTATCCAGGTTGGACGATCAACGGCGATACCAAGGCAGCGGTTTATGCGAAGGGTTTCTACGACTTCCTTGAGAACCCGGCGACGTTTGCCCAAGTACTAAAAGAGATTCAGGCCTGACAGCCTGAGCCTCTCCATCGCTCATTCGTCTCTACCCTGCACGGCAGATCTGTCGGTTGTCGCGAATACACACACGTCCGGTAAGGATCGATAGCACCCGTCGTGACGGGTAGCTTATGGCCGGAAGCTACCGCTGTGCCATATTGGCAGCTAGTGCACTACCAATGATAACCAAGCCCCAACGTAAGTCCGAAATCTCCCTGCGCGGTGCCCGCACCTGTCGCACGATAGGTCCACTTCCCCCCCCTGGAGCGCGCCGTCAACCCGATGGCCAAAGCGGGCTCACCCTCGTACACAGCCGTTGCCATAGCCACCATCGACTTGCCCGACGACGACGCAACAGGTAACCCGGCGGTGGCCATCACAGCCGCAATACCGGCGTAGACGTCCTGCCGCAGGCTGCCGACGCGGCGGTCGGTATAATCGTTGGCCTCAGTTAGCGATCGATTGGCGGCTTGGTTCGAAAGCCGAGTTGCCTGGCGGAAATTGACAGCGTCCGTGCCTTGCACAGCCTCTGCTGCATGGCTGATCTGACGCTCGGCGCCATACGCACCGACTGCCACGCTACTGGCACGTGTGGCTTGGGACCCCGGCCCCAGCGCCACGCTATTTGTCGCGTTGGCGCCTGCTTGCGAACCCACCGCAGTACTCTGTTTCGCCTGAGCAGTTGCGCCAGCACCGGTGGCGACACTGCGCTCGCCTTCGGCTTGAGTCTGTGCCCCGAGCGCAACCGATTGGCTATCCGGACGCGTGGATACGTTGTCGCCGGCTTCGCTCGCATCCACGGCAATGCCGGAAGACTGCTGGCCCAATTGTTTGGCCTGCTGATTCACTGCCTCAAGTTGGCGCCCGTTGACAGCATCGAGGCTGGTGGAACTAACCTCGCCGTCCTCAACGCCACCCAACGTGCGCGAGCCTTGGCTGCCACTGATAGCGACCTGGGCGCCATCAGCAATACCGGCCAACTGTATGTCACGACTAACCGGATCCTGGCGTACATGCCCCACCTCACCGTTGTCCATCTGTTTGCGCAGTGTCTCGGCTTGCGCATTGATGGCATTCGATTGGTCGTCGGTAGCCACCATACGGTCATCGAGTAGACCGAATGCCTGCCCGATGGAGTCGACCTTGATCAACTGAGCCTCGGCACCGTTCTGGCCAGACTGCGTCACTGCATAGGTGGAAGGGCTCGTCGAACCGTCGGCGTTCACGTTCGCGCCGCCGCCCATGGCGGTAGCCAGGAACTGGTCATGTGCTTTAGCGGAGACCTGGATGTGCCCGAGAACCGTTTCGCCTTGGGCGATACCTTGCAGCCTGGCGGCTGACTGGTCCGCGACCTGGCCGGCAAGAGTTGCACTGGCGTGCGCTGCGCTGGCGCCATCACGGGCAGTAGCAGCAGCGGATTGTGCGGCCTCGGCACTGCCCTTGGCCGCCTCCGCGCGGCTCTGTGCAATGGCAGCGACGCCTGTCGCACCGACGGCTACGCTTTGCGCCTGGTCAGCCATGGTTTTCCCAGCCAGGGCAACACTCTGGGCTGCCACCGCCGCGCGATCAACGTCATCCAACTGACCCTTGTTCACCGCATCAGCCTGTGCGCTACCGGAAGCCAACCGGGCGATGCGGGCCGGCTCGCTGGCTGAACCGCGGCCTGCGTTGTAGACCCCGTCGATACCACTCCACTGCAACGTGTCATCGCGCAGGCCCTGGATGTTATCCACCAGCGCGTCTAGCTCAGTGGCCTGGGTACGCACGGCATCGTTGAGCGTGGAGAGATTGCCCGCCACCGCGTGCAGCGCCTCACCTGCATTGTCGTGGCTGGTTGCAGGCTGAGCACTGCCAGCGGCTGCGATCAGGGGGATGTTATAGCCAGGTGCCGTGGGCTGGCCTTCAGCGTCCACGGTAGCGCCACCTCCGAGCAGCCGAGTGATGGTCTCGCGACCCACGCCCGCAGCGGCTTTTACCGCCGAGTCCAGGCGCTCTACCACCGTTTGCCCGCCGTCCAGGCCGCCGAGCTGAATCGCAGCCACATCAGCGGTGGACCGGGCGGCGTTGGCAGTGCCCTGGGCATTATCGGCCGTTCGCTGAGCGACCGACGCGACGCTTAACGCCGTGCCGGCTGTCGTTTGTGCTGCAGCGGCTCGATGACTTGCCTGCGTCGCTACGCCTTGCGCCTGGTCGGCGTCGGACTGCGCTACGACGGCGACACTCATCGCATCGATGCTGGCGCTGTTCGCTTGCTGTGCTGTGGTGTGGGCCGTGTCGGCCGAACGCTGTGCCGTGTTTGCCGCATCCAGAGACGCATTGGCGCGGCTCTGGGCAGCCAGGGCCTTCTGATTGACCTGCGAGGCGCTCAGCAACGCATGGTCGGCGGCGCTCTGCGCGGTCTGCGCAGCCGTCTGAGCGGTGGATGCCGCACCCAACGCAGCTTCAGCGTTGGCTTGAGTCTCCAGCACGGCATGCTGTGTGCCGGACGCCGCGTCGGAAGCGGTGTCGGCACGGCTTTGAGCCGCCTGCGCAGAAGCATGCGCGACGGTGGCGAGGCTCAGCGCCCGGCTGGCGGTAGTGTCGGCAGCGCTGGCTGCTTCTCGTGCTGTCGACGCGACGCCCAATGCGGTATCGGCGCTGTTGCGTGCGGCCATGGCAGTGATATTCGCACTGGCAGCCGAGCCCTGCGCAGCGCCTGCAGTGTTTTGCGCGGCATCCGCAGACCGCTGCGCCTGCAAGGCTGAAGACAACGCGAGGTCGGCAGTGCCTTGGGCCCCGTCGGTGATGGCCTGAGCGTTTTCCAGCGCACCCAACGCGCTGTCTGCACCACGCTGGGCGACATCGGCCAGGTCTTGAGCAGAAGCGGCGGTTTCGTGAGCGTTTTTTGCGGTCCCTTGGGCATTCTGCGCATCGGTTTGCGCTGTGACGGCCGCTGCACCTGCCGTGTCAGCTGTTTGCCGGGCGGTGGCTGCCGTTGTCTGGGCGGCGGTCGCCGCGTTCAGTGCGGCGTTGGCTGAAACCTGCGCCGAGTCGACCGCGCTGAGTGCGCCCGCAGCCGTGTCCTGAGCTCCGTCAGCCATGTCCTTGGCGACCTCACCGGCACCCTGGGCGGTCGACGCGAGCCCCGCAGCCCGATCGGCGATTTCACGAGCGGTAGCCGCTGCATCCTGTACCGCGTTCGCCGCGTTCAGGGTCTGGCCGGCAGTGGCTTGCGCGGTTTCAGCGGCCACGTCGGCCTCCCTGCCCACAAGCAAGGCCGCATCCGCAGCGCGCTGTGCACCATCGGCCCTCTCCTGTGCACTTGAAGCCGCAGTGGCAGCCTGGTCCGTCCGGTCTTGTGCATCCGCTACAGCGGCCTGCGCCGAAGTGACCGCATCCGAGACGGCATCAGCCGAGCGCAGGGCAGCTGTCGCGGCAGCTGCAGCCTTGTCCACGACATCTCCCACTTCCTTGACACGGGTTTGCGCCGCGCTGGCCAGAGCCTGCGCCGTCGTAGCGCTGGCGTGTGCCTGTGTGGCGGCGCCTTGGACGGTCTGGGCCGAATGCTGAGCGCTTGCGGCCGCAACGTCGGCACGCTCAGCTACCGCTTGCGCGTTGGCGGCGGTCGTACCGGCCTTGCTGGCGGCGCTTGCCGCCGCGCCGGCGCTGCCCTGGGCTTGATTGGCGGCGTCAAGGGCACCCGCTGCCTCCTGGGAGGCATTGTTGGCCTGTGCCAACGATGAGTCGGCGGCCTCCTTTGCCGCCAACGACACCTGATGAGCCTTGTCCACAGCAGCAGTGGCGGTGCCGGCCGCCTGTTGTGCACGCAAGGCGCTGCTTTCAACGCTGTCCAACTGACCTTTGTTGACAGCATCCGTTACCGCCACGCCGGCAGCCATATTGATAATCGACGTGGGCACGCCAGCGTCCCTGTCGGCGTCATACGCACCCGTCTGGGGGTTCCAGTAGAACCTCCTGGTCGCCCTCAACACCTGGGATTTTTCCGAGATGTCCATGACGGAATCGAACACTTCACCCATGCGGTCATCAGTGACGTTGTGCGCTTTGTCCAAGGCCGCCAGAGCCCCCAACAGCGTGGTGGGCGGCGGTGTTCCCGGGGCAAGGCTGGTCAGTACAAGAGGTGTCGGTACTATCCGATTGCCCTGGGCGAGCGGGCCGGTTCCCAAGGCCTGTGCCATCGATTCACCGGCCGTGGTCTCACGTGTTCCAAGACGGCGGATCGCCTCATATCCCGAGAACAACTGGGCACCGTTAATGGCATCGGTACTTGTGGCGTTCACCGTCCCTGGAGCTACAAAAATCCATTGGCGCAATCGCGCCGCACTGCCGCCGCTGACCGTGCCGACCGCGCTGTTGCGCTCGAAGGAGTAGACGCGTCCATTGAGGGTCACGGGCGTAACTTCGCGCAGATCGTCAGTGGCCGAGAAGCTGCCGAGCGCGACACTCGCCCTCTGGGGGGCCTGGGCGCTGTAACCAAGTGCCAGGCTTTCCAAGTTCGATGCGCTCGCGTTCCTGCCGATCGCTACCGAGTTGTCCCCTCGTGATACTGCGAATCGCCCGCCGGCGAACGAACCCGCACCGCCCGCCTGTGCGCTCGCGCCGAGTGTAGTGGCATACTCACCTGAAGCAGTGGATGCCGAACCGAATGCAGTACTGAATGTATTGGAGGCCGTAGCGGTATTCCCGAACGACAGTGCATAGGGGTTCCGGGCCCTGGCGGTAAGACCTAATGCCATGGTCCAGGCGGCTGTACTCTGGGCACCGCGGCCGAAGGCAAAGCCGTTATCAGTGGCAAGCGGGGCGCCAACCTCAATGCCGGAATGGCCAATCGCGATGCTGCCGTTGACACCTCCCAACATCAGCCGCCCACCGTTGATATACAGCTCCCCGCCCAAGGAAAGCGAGGTTGCACCAACACCCGGTGTTCCTAACGGCCGATAGAACATCACGCTCTCGGTTTGGCCATCCTTGGCGTTCGAGTCACACTGCCCCGACTGACCATCCTTGAAATTCAAGTTTTCGTTCAAATAGGCTCTGTCGGCCCCGGTGCCTGCAGTATAAGTATTTTGGGGGTCATTGAGACTGACGCATTCGCCGCTGTCATTCGCATTGATGTGTACACCGTTGCCTGCACGGGCATCAGACACGCCCAGCAGCGCCGAAACCCCGGTAAGGGTCAGCAGGCCGAGAGTCGGCCAACCGCGTGATGTGACCGCAAACTCGGGGCAGTAGAAGCCGCGAATGAGGGAGCGAAGTGAGTTGAGAGGAACAGCATGCGGACAAGCGACCTGCGAATCGAAACGCAATGTGACTTTCACGATGACTTACCTGAGACATTGACGGATGCGTCGAACCGAAACAAGGCACCACGGCAATCCGATGGCTGAGACGGGTTCCACGAGTGGTAGCCGCTACGACAGCGGGCAATGATTACTGAGGGTTATTGTGGACAGTGAGGCTGGTGGAGAACATCGGACTGCTCCTAAATCGGCAGGGAGGGTCAAACCCTCGACCTGCCGATATCAGGACCTACCATTCGTAACCCACGCCAACCGCCAGCCCGACACTTCCTTGGGCACTGCCCGAACCATTGGCCTTGTACGCCCAACGACCATCCTCGGTGCGCCCCGAGAGGCCGACGGCCAAGGCTGATTGCCCCTCGTAGACCGACGTTCCCATGGCCACCATGCTCCTGCCCGGTGTCGACGCCACAGGTAAGGCAGCCATGGCCATCGCTGACGCGATGCCGGCGTAGGCATCCTGACGCACTGCACTGATCTGGCTGTCGGTATAGGCATTGGCCTGTCGTAGGGTACGGTCAGCGGCCTGGTTGGAGATCTGCGTGGCCTGGCCGAGATTGACGACATCGGTCGCCTCGCTGGCGGCTGCTACGTTGGTGATTTGCCGCTCCGCACCCGGCGCACCCACTGAGACGGTATTCGCCCGCTGGGCCTGGGAGCCGGCGCCAAGCGCGACGCTGCTCGGCGCATCGGCCTTGGCACCAGCCCCCAGTGCAGTGCTGCGAGGCGCTTGGGCCACAGCACCTGCCCCCACCGCAACGCTGCGCTCACTGCCGGCCTGGGCGTTGGCCCCGATAGCCACGGCCTTGCTACCCGGCGACACCGTTGCCTTTTCATGGCCTTGGGTGTCAACGGCGATGCCGGAGGCTCGTTGCATCAACTGCTTGACCTGCCGGTCGACGGCGTGGAGTTGTCGGCCATTGACGACATCGGTGCTGTCGACGCTCAAGGCACCCTCCTTCACACCCGTCAGAACACGAGGTCCCTGCGTACCCGTGAGATCGACACGAACGCCGTCAGTGTCCCGCGCCACCTGGATGTTCCGGTTGAGGGAGTCCTGGCGAACCAGGCCGACCTGTCCGTTGTTCACCTGCTCGCGCAAGCTGGCCATGTTCGCTGTGGCCTTGTCGGCCTTGCCGTTGACTGCATTCAGCGACGCGTCGAGTGTTTCGATAGCCTGCCCGACGTTGCCGGCCTGGACCTGGCCAACGGGGCCACCCTCAGAGTCGATCCGGGTCACAGCGTAGGCCGGTGCTTTCAACGAACCATCCGCGTTGACGGCAGCGCCACCGCCCAGCGCATCAGCCAATGCCTGTCGGCCTGCGTGGTTCGCTGACTGTATGCGATCAAGCACGGTTTCACCATCCTCCAGCCCCTGCAATTGTGCTGCTGCGCGCTCCGCCACCTGGCCAACCTGACTAGCGAATGTGTGAGCAGCGTTTGCGGCCTCACGTGCGTCAGCAGCAGTGCCGCCAGCGGTATCGGCCGCATATTGCGCGGCATCAGCGGCGGTCTGGGCGAAGGCAGCAGCATCCATCGCGCCATCCGCCGTCCCCTGGGCCCGAACCGCTGCCGCCCGGGCTGCGTCAGCGGCGCTGCCGGCCTGCGATGCGGTGGTCGCGACGGTATCGAGTTGCCCCTTGTTGACGGCATCGCTTGGTGCAACACCGGCCGCCAGGTTACCGATGCGTGCCGGCTCATTGCGATCCGCGCCACGACCCGCGGTATAAGCGCCGCTGGCCTCGTCCCACACAACGCTATCGTCACGCAGGGCCCGGACGCCCTCACCCAAGGCGCCGAGTGCTGCGCCCTGGCGGTTCACGGCGGCGTTGACCGTGCCGACATTGTGGTCCAAAGCCGTTAGGGCAGCGCCCACGTTGTCATGGAGTTGAGGAGCGGGCTGGATGCTGCCATCGGCATTGATCTGACTGATGGCATAGGCCGGCGCCGTCGGCTGGCCATCGCTACCCACGATGGAACCTCCTCCCAGAGCCTTCGCAACGAACTCACTGGCTACACCTGCGGCGCTTCGGATAGCCGCGTCAATGCGCTGGACAACCGTCTGGCCGTCGTCTAGGCCCTTGAGCTGGCCGGTGGCGATATCGGCGGTGGCCTTGGCCGCATCAGCGGTGTGTTGGGCGGCGACCGCCCCTTTCTGGGCATTGCTTGCGGCGTCCAAAGCGTTGTCGGCGCTGGCCTGTGACGTTGTCGCGGCCTGCAGAGCATCGTTTGCCGAGCGACCAGCGGCGTCCGCCGTGCTCTGGGCCTTGTCCGCCACATTGCGTGCAGACGTGGCCGAAGCCAGGGCGGTATCGGCGGAGCTCTGCGCGGTTTCAGCGGTTTTCTGCGCGCCGGAAGCCGAGCTCAATGCCGTGTCAGCCGTGCCTTGGGCAGCATCTGCGGCGTGCTGTGCCCGGGCCGCCGAAGCCAATGCGCCGTCAGCGGTACCCTGGGCGTTACCGGCCGCGCTTTGAGCGCTGGCTGCAGCGATCAGCGCTTCATCGGCCGTGCCTTGGGCCTTCTCGACCGCCTGATGCGCCGTGGAGGCCGTGCTCAGTGCCTGGTCTGCGGTGGATTTGGCGGCGTCGGCCGTGCGCTGTGCCGTGGAGGCAGCACCAAGGGCGGTATCCGCCGTGCCTTGCGCGGCATTTGCGGCCTGTTGTGCACCAGCCGCCGAACTGACGGCGGCATCCGCGCGATCCTGAGCCGATTGAGCGGCAGTCTGCGCCCCTGTCGCCGTTGCCAATGCCGAATCCGCCACGCTTTGGGCCGCGTTGGCGGATTGCCCGGCACCCTCGGAGGCGCTGAGCGCCTGATTGGCTGTAAGCTGCGCGGCATCGGCGCTTTTCTGCACCACGGCGGCCTTGTCCAGCGCCGTATTAGCGGTGCCTTGGGCCACGTCGGCAGCCTTGTGAGAGCTGGCGGCTGCAGCCAAGGCGGCATCGGCGGAGCCCTGGGCGGCCGTAGCGGTTTCGCCGGCCCGAACAGCCGTGTCCAACGCCTTATCGGCAGAGCCCTGCGCAGCATTCGCGGCTTGTTGGGCGCTGGAGGCCGTGATCAGCGCGGTATCGGCAGTGCCTTGGGCTGTCGCGGCGCTTTTTTGCGCTTCAGACGCCGTACTCAGTGCTGTGGTGGCTGCCCCTTGTGCGGCTTCGGCCGTCTTCTGGGCAGTGGCTGCCGAGCCCAGGGCCGTGTTGGCGACACCCTGTGCGGTTTCGGCCGTCTGTTGTGCAGTCGCAACGGCCCCTTGCGCCCGTTCGGCGATTCCCCGGGCGGATTCGGCAGTTTTTTGGGCGTTAGTTGCGGAGTCCAGCGCGGTACTGGCCGTCCCTTGCGCCACACCTGCGCTCTTTTCGGCGCTGTCGGCCTTGGCCAAAGCGGCATCGGCAGCAGCTCGCACATCGTCCGCAGTCTTACGGGCATCATCTGCGCCGGCCAACGCCGAGCTCGCCTTGCCTTCTGCGGTCTCTGCAGTTCGCTGCGCCGTCGTTGCAGAATTCGCCGCCACGTCCGCAGCCGCCTGTGCGGCCTGAGCCAGTTGCTGCGCGCCGCTTGCCGACCCCAGTGCCGAGCTGGCGGTGGCTTGGGCAGCATCAGCTGTCGCCTGCGCGGTTGATGCCACCCCCATCGCGGCAGTGGCAGAACCTTGCGCGGCTTCTGCAGCTTTCTGTGCGGTTTCGGCCGAGCTAGAGGCGTCCTTGGCGGTGCTCTGCGCACTATCTGCCGTTGCCCGTGCTCCCGCCGCCGTTTGGAGGGCTGCGTCGGCACCCTCTTGCGCCGCGCTTGCCGTTTTGCGGGCATCGTCAGCGGTGGCCATCGCTGCGTTGGCACCGGACAGCGCGCTGGCAGCAAGGCTGTTCGCGTTATTGGCCATACTTTCCACTGCGTTCAACTGGCCCTTGTTCACCGCGTCGGTAGCAGCCACACCTGCGGCTACATTGGCAATTCGGCTCTCAGGGCGGGCGCCTTCGCTGGCCGTGTAGGCCTGCTGGTCCTCGCTCCATCGCAGGTATTTCTCAGCCATCGCCAAACGAACTTGCCCTGCCGTTGCGTTGGCCAGTTGATCAACATCATTCAAGGCTTCCTGCGTACCTTTATGGGCCTGATCCAGGGCCTTGATCGCCCCCACCACCGATGTGGGCTGTGCCACGCCAGTACCCAGGCTGGTCAGGGAAAAGGCCGGTAGCACCACCTTGCCGTCCTTGACCGCAGTACCCTCACCGAGGGCATCCGCCACCGACTGAGTGGCCGCCAACTCCCGATCCCCGAGCTTCTGGATCGCATCGTAGGCAACGAATAACTGGGCGCCATTGACGCCATCGGTGCTGGTGTTGCTTACCGCTCCGGGGGCCATGTTGATCAGTTGGCGAGTCTGGCTGGCATTACCCAGGCTGACCACGCCCATGGCCGACGTACTATCGACACTGTATGCAGTGCCATTGATCGTCACCGGCGCAACCGCCTTCAGGTTTTGCGTCGTTGAGCCACTGCCCAGTGCAACGCCGTAATTGTGTTGCGCGCTGGCCTTGTTGCCCAAGGCAACCCCTTCATTACTGCTGGCCGTCACGCTGGCCTCAGAGCCCACCGCAACGCTGTGGGTGCCGTCAGCCCTGGCGTCGCGACTCGCGGCAAAAGCCCCGCCGCCACTGGCCGATGCACCGGCGCCCACAGCCGTGGCCCGTTCTCCCGCCGCCGTCGTATTTGCGCCGATAGCCGTGGCGTACTGATTCGAGGCCTGGGCGTTATAACCAAATGCGTGGGCATAGTCAGCCAGGGACTTGGCCTGGAACCCCGCCGCCATGCCCCAGCGGCCGAGGCCTTGGGCCCCATGACCAATGGCAGCCCCGTCG
This sequence comes from Pseudomonas sp. F8002, assembly GCF_013385495.1. Taxonomy (NCBI): domain Bacteria; kingdom Pseudomonadati; phylum Pseudomonadota; class Gammaproteobacteria; order Pseudomonadales; family Pseudomonadaceae; genus Pseudomonas; species Pseudomonas sp. F8002. The sequence continues at coordinate 525,712 of NZ_JACAPW010000002.1, forward strand.
GCGTTGGCTTGAGTGCTCTCGTTACCAATCGCCATATTGCCGCCGGGCTGCCCGAGGATAACCCGGCCGCTGTTGACGAACAGTTCGCCACCCAGGGTCAGAGAGGTCGCCCCTACGCCAGAAACGCCCCCTGGACGGTAAAACAGTACCGAATCGGTCTGCGAACCTTTAGTCGCGGAATTGCACTTGCCCCCGGCCTGATCCTTGAAGATCAGGTTTTGCGCAAGATACGTCGCGGCATTGCCATCGTTGTTCTGCGGGTCATTCAAACTTACGCACTGGCCGTCCGCATTCGCGTTGATGTGCACACCATTGCCGGCATGGGCAGTTGCACTCAGCAATGCCGTTATGCCGGTCAGGGTCATCACCCCCCATATCGCCCAATCCAGTTGACGGTGTCGGGACTGACAAGCATCAGGCGCATGACAATAACGCATGCGAACCCCGTGGCGAATTGGATTAAGCGGGGCTGATCGCAGGAACGCAAACGGCAAGACTGAACGCGACGTGACTTTCACAATAACTCACCCTGTAGCACACACATCGTCAGGTATGAGGCCTCACGAAGTGGCATTGAAGCGCAGAAGCAACAGCTGTTGGCGACAGCGTGCGTGCACTCGTTCTGTAATGCCCGCACATGCTGCGAGCCGCCATGAATCGGGGTGAATTCTGTCGAGCGCTCGCCAATGCTGATATCGGACTGCTCTTAAATTTCGGATCAGCACAAGCCGGGCCCAAGAAAGGGGTCCAGCCGCGATTTAGTCCCAGTCTTATATTTCTCTCACATCGCCTTTGCTCAAATGTGACCTCACCACAACCACTGAGCATCAGCTGATGGCAGCCCAAGTCATCGTTCCCTCCGAGCGCGCCCTGCAAAGCCTGGTCATCCTGGCCAGTGACGAGCAGTACGCCCACCGCGTAGCCACGCTGCTCAACGGGAGCCCCCTTTTTCTTATCGAACACATCGATTCGTTGAGCGAGTTGATGACGCGCCTGCGCAAGCAACCTGTCGACATCATCGTCGCGCAGGTTCATGCCGACCATGTCGACAGCTTGATGTTGCCGTGCTGTGTCAGCGACCTGAATGCTTCCGGGCTACTACACAGCATTCCGCATATCGTCTGGACCGCACAGCCACAATCCGAGCATGCGCTACCCCCCGGCTTACTGACCGCAGGCATTGAGCAGGGCTGGACGCACACTCTCAATGGCGTCTCGACGGCAGCGCTGGCTTCCCATGCACGCCTGGCCAGGGCTTCAGGTATCCGGGTAGAGATCGCGGTGGAGCAACAACCCGAGAAACTCTTGGCAGTGATCAGTCAATTGGCGCATACCGCCCATCCGGCACCGCGCAGTCCACATGAGGAAAAACTGGAGCAACTGCTCAATGACGATGAGGTTGTGGCAGCCCTCGCCACCGGCGAAGGATTAAGAGTGGTCTACCAGCCCCAATATGACCTGGCGACACGAGCGATTGTCGGCGCGGAAGCCCTAATCCGCTGGCACCATCCACGGCACGGGGATGTGCCACCCTCGGTCCTGATCCCGATGATCAACCAGCTCGGGCTGGATCTGTTGTTGTTCAGCTTTATCGAGAAGACCGTGATCGACACCCTGGGCAAGTTAAACCGTGCAGGCATTGATATCCCCATCGCCATCAACGCTTCGGCACGCACGCTCTGCGCCCATGGCCTGGCCACGAGACTTGCGCAAAAGATGCATCGGGCGGGGTTGCCTTGCAAACGCCTCAAGATAGAGCTGACCGAAGACTTGGCGCCCGACAGCGAGCTGGCCCTTTCAGCCTCGATCACTGCGTTGCGCGCCAAAGGCTTTCCGGTGTCCCTGGACGACTTCGGTGCCGGCGCCGCAACGCTGTCCCTGCTGTCACGCATGCCATTCGACGAGATGAAGATTGACGGAGCCCTTGTGCGTGCGGTGGGCCAGTTCGCCCACTCTTCAGAAATCATCTTGGGGATCGTCGGTCTGGCGCAGTTGTTCAATATCAACTTGATCACCGAAGGTATTGAAGATACCGAGAGCATCGAGTTGCTGAGCAGGCTGGGCTGCAACACCGGGCAGGGTTTCGCTCTAGCCCGGCCCATGGAGAGCGATGTATTCCTGAGCATGATCACCGCCTAGGGATGCGCTTACGTCCATTGTTCCTGCAAACATTGCCTCGCGTGTGCTGAAACAATCACGGCGGGGTTAAACGGTATCTTCACCCCTGCTGGAGCCGAATTGAGAGATGGTCTTTAATCAATTAGTTATCCGGCTACATTCGAGTGTCCATTGGCATCCATGAAAACCATACGCATAGCGATCCTTGATGATCATGCAGTGGTACGCCACGGCCTTGTCAGCCACCTCGCTGAAGAGTCATCCATCGAGATTGTTGGCGTCTATGAAACCAGTCGCGAACTGATACGCGGCATGGCGACGATGCCCGCCAACGTCTTGCTGCTGGACTTTGCTCTGGGACGGGATGAACTCGATGGCGTCTCCCTGATTCGCGCCTTGCGAAGCCGCTTCCCTGACTGTCGTATTCTGGTGCTATCAAGCCATCATGAGTCGGCTACCGTCTCGCTTGCCTTGCGTGTAGGAGCGCGCGGTTTTGTAGGCAAAGATGAGGGGCTGGGAAGCCTGGTGAAGGCGATCCGTACCGTTGCTTCGGGCGCCATTTACTTGAGTGCCGATATGTCTTACCAAGTGGCCGATGCGGCCAGGCCAGACGAATCGACACAAATATCGATCAGTGATAACGCCTTGCAGCGCGCGGCCTTGTCGGCGCGGGAGCAGGAAGTGATCCGCTGCTATCTGGAAGGCATGACCGTGACGGAGATCGCCGAGAAATTCAATCGCAGCATCAAGACCATCAGTACGCAGAAGGCCACCGCTTTTCGCAAGCTTGGGGTCACCTCTAACAACGGCTTGTTCAAGATCATGAAAACCCTGGACTAGACATGATGACGAGGAACCGCGTTCGTTGGGGCACCAGCCTGTGCCTGTTGATGGCCGCAACATGGGCTAACGCCGGCGCGCGGCCTCCCGGACCTGATTTAAGCGTCGAGGAAAGAGTCTGGATCGAACATCATCCGGTATTGCGTGTCGCCGTAGTGGGCAGTCTTTCTCCAATCGAATACGTGGAGAACGGCCGCCTCAAGGGGCTGTCAGCTGAATATTTGCAGCTGATTGCCCACAAGACCGGCATGAAGATCGACTACGTTTCCGCTCACTCGATCCAGGATCGCATAGAGCTACTGATGACCGGTAAGGCAGACCTTATCTCCACTGTCAGGCTTAATGGGCCCGGAGGTAAAAATCCCCGGCTGCTGCTGACTTCAGCCTATTTGAATACCACCACGGTCATCATCACCCGCATCGGGCGCCCGCCTCTTTTCGAGGCCGAACAGCTGGACCGGTTGACCGTGACCTTGCCCTACTTCGACCGCTACAGTGATTTCCTTGCAACGAAGGCACCCGGGGCGAAACTGATCATCGGTGGCAGCGCCCTGACGATGCTGCAGCAAGTTGCCGAAGGGACCGCTGATGCTGCAGTGGCCACCGAAGCCTATCTGCTGCCGTTCCTCTATCGACAGTTCCAGGGCCAATTGCAGATTTCCGGGGTGCTCACCGGCATGGCGTCGCAAATTGCCATGGGCACTCGGAACACCGAGCCTTTACTGCACTCAATCATCCAGAAGACGCTCGACTCGGTCACCCCTGACGAAGTTCGCGTCCTGCACGCCAATTGGCTGCGCGAGCATGCCACCCCGGACCTGCCGCTCAGGGAAGTTGTGTCCCACTACCCTCATGAGATCGCGTTAATTGTCCTAGTGGTAGTGCTATTGCTCATCACGATTTACCAAACCCAGCGCATGCGCCAGCGCGCCGAGCGCAACGAGCGGGAAAAGGCGATGTTCCTGGCAGTCATGAGCCATGAAATCCGCTCGCCGATGAACGCAGTGGTGGCTGCAGTCGAACTGTTGCGCAATACGCCGCTGGACAAGCAGCAACAGCACTTTGCCGACCTGGCCAATCACGGCGCGCAATCATTGTTGAGGCTGCTCAATGACGTGCTGGATATATCCAAGCTCGATGCGGGGCAGGTCAAGCTCGAATACGAGCCGGTGAGCATCAGCACCCTGGTGCATAACGTCGTTGATCTGCATCGCTTGCGGGCCCGGGAGAAGCATTTATCGATCTGCGTCAATGGCGAATCCCACCTGCCACTGTTGATGCTCGACAGCACACGTATTGGGCAGGTGCTGCACAACCTGCTGTCCAATGCCATCAAGTTCACCGAAATCGGCGGAGTGGAAGTTACCTATGCGATCAGTGACCTGGCTTCGTCGCGCAACAAGGAGCTGCGATTGACCGTCACCGATACCGGGATCGGCCTGAGCCAGGAAAGCCAGGCGCGCCTTTTCCAGCCTTACAGCCAGGCAGCACAATCCTATAAGCGCTCAGGTGGCACCGGCCTGGGGCTAGTCATCTGTCGCGACCTGCTCAAACTAATGGGCGGCACCCTCACGCTGGACAGTTCGCCGGGCAAGGGAACGCGTGTTGAATTGTCATTGACCGCGGAGTTGGCACCGCCCGACTCGACAGAGGCCGAAACCGTGCTCCCCGCCACGAACTGGTCAGCGACATCCGCACCAAAGGCATTGCGCATTCTGGTTGTGGAGGACACCGTCGCCAACCAAGCGGTATTGCAGGCACAGATCGAGGGGTTCGGCTGCACGCCGGTGATCGCCAGGGACGGCGGCCAGGCCGTGGATTGCTTCGAACAAGGCACATATGACCTGATCTTGATGGACTGTGACCTACCGGACCAGGACGGCTATTCGCTGACGCGCCTGTTCCGCATGATCGAACAGGATGCCGCGCAAACGCGCTGCCCCATCATTGCGATCTCCGCCTCTACGGGCAACCAGCATGTCGCCCGATGCTTTGATGCCGGCATGGATGGCATCCTCAGCAAGCCGATCAGCCTTGGCAAGTTGCAGGATGCAATCGAGTTATGGTGCGGCGTGACCCTGACTTTACTGCCACACCCCTTCGCCCTACGGCAACCTGTGGGCCACCAGCAGATCCTTGAAGCATTGGAACGGGACCTACTGGCGCTACTTGAAGGGATGGTTCTGCGCAACCTGGAACCGGCCCTCCACGCAGCCCACCGTCTTCACGGCGCAGCACTCAGTATCGAATGGCCAGATGTGGCCCGCCAAGCGGGACAGTTGGAGGCCCTTCTCAGGACTGCCACGCCTTGGAGCGACCCAACCTACGCCACGACCTTACAGGCACTGCTTCATGGGTTTCGCTCCACGAGCTTCAGTCACCCCGTTTTCGACCCGCCCGTCCCTCCTCCGGCAGATTGAGATTCGGGTCTGTGAATTAAGAGCAGTCTGATTTGATTCACCGCCCTCCCCCCTGAAAATCGGTCATGTCAACTAAAGACAAACTCAACCGATCCCAAGGTTTGAATGATGGATCCTTTGCACGAAATTCAAAGACGGCAACTAAGGCTGATAGAGTCAGCCTCCGTTAACGAGGCCTGCGCCGTTGACTTGCTGAGTCTATTACGCAAGTTGACCGCGGCCGAAGCCAGTAATGTCCTTAATATCGTCACGCTGCTGCAAAGCGAGGCGGAATTTTTGCGCGAACTTTCAAAGGAAATGGCCACGCGAGAATATGAGGCACTGATCAGTTAAACCCCTGCCACATTTTTCCATCCCGGCAGAGAAGCTGTTCAGCTCTGTCGCTCGTACCGAAGGTAGATGTGGGAACTGCCAGTGCGATTCATTGCTAACGCGTTCAAGCCCGCAGCCGCTCTTGGGATGATGAGCCAGGCTTGTTTTGCAGGACTGATGTCGAATGATCGCCTGAAAATCTACGTCCTTAAAGCTGATGGGCAAGTCGTTGCAGGCGCGTTGATGTACCTGGCCAGCAATGGCGTTGCCTACCTGGGCACGGCTGCCACCCGAAAAAATGCACGAGGCTTGGGCGACCATGGAGCGCTGATATCTCACCGGATAGAGCAAGCAAAGAAGCACGGCAGCCTGGTGATTGCTGCAACTGCGCTTCCAAGTTCGCAGAGTCGCCGCAATTTGCAGCGCATTGGGCTGGCGACGTCTCATGCTCAGGCGCTGTACCGCTTGGCAGATGGTTGAAATACGTCGTTATGGGAGCGTTTGCTATTCGCCGGTAACGACGTTTCGTAAGGGGCCGCTAACGGCCATAAGCAGTCAGTAGGATATGTCCACGGCCCCATGGGTGATTCAGTGTGGCCGAGAAGGATCTGTACTGATCTGGTGTTTTCCCTTCTCCGATAGATCAATGAAGCATTGGTCCGACGCATCGTATGAACTCCAATGCTTTAGCAATTACTTAGACATTTAAGTGAAGAAGGTTTAGTGGCTTTGCTCTCAAGCTTTGAGCGCTCAAAATTGTCGCAATTCGCTCCTGATGCGTATCCGGAAAGTAGATTTTTCCAGACGATCTTGTGATCGCGGTGTATAGCAATGCGAGCTTTTTGGACAGCTCAGTTTTACTTCGAAGATCAGAAAAATAGTACAAGTCCTCAGAAACTGCCATTCTCGGAAACTCGTAGTTTTTCACCGTAAATACGTCGGCCAACAAGGGACGTAACGGTTTTCCGTCAGCGAGTTCAGCCAATTTTGCGCATTGGTAAAGCCCGGAAACACCAAATTTGGTACCCACAATTTCAAGCCATTGCTCTACCCTGAGAAAAGCGTCGTTCCACCTCATTTCCGCATGTAATTGTTCCCAGCTTCGAAAACGAGCAATCGCCCCGTGGCTCGGGCGCTTGTCATGCATATATAAATCAAGGCACCCCTCTAGGAATGGTTCGAACTGATTGGTCCAGTCAATGACCGCGGCACCATGGTTCAAATCGCGATTGCGAATTAACCAGTCGAAAATACCCCATTCATCGGCCACCAGAATTACTGATGGTTCAGGAGGGAATGAGTTCGCTCGGTATTCAGCCACCACCGTGTCTTTCGCTTTATCAGCTACAAACGGTAACGCGCTTGCGTCTGGGAACTCAGCTAAAAGTGGGTTGATGTAATCGACCAATGCTGGGCCTGCTCGTAACGAAACAGCCATTTCGCGATGGCGAATCCTCGCGTTGTGCGGCATGTATCGTCCTTGTAGATTTTGGAACTGGTCCCCCAAAGTAATTACAGTTTGAGGTGACCTGTCTAGGATGTCGACCATTGGCCCGCTCAAGTCATGGCCTTCGTCGACGATCACCGTATCAATAGATTCAGGTAGATGAAGTCTCGATAAAGCCAGTTGTTTCACGCGGTGGTAGCCACGGACCGGAAGGGGATCCGCCTCTTCCTCAAAACTTGTCATCTTGAACCAAAGCTTTCCGGCCGCTGCCGCTACTATTTCTTGTTCAGAAGTCGAGAGCCAGCGGACCTGGTCGGAAGGTATATGACTGATGCTAATCCGAGCATCGTTTGAAAAACTAAATTTGGCGATTACCGACCAGCAAAGAGCCGCCACACGGGCAGCATTCCGGTTACCGATGGAGCTGATCCCTGCCTTCTCTGCGAGCGCTGAATACGAGAGTGGCAATCTGGAAATCGTGTCCAACCTTGTCTCAAGAGCCCTATTCCCACCTGCCAGAAGTCTTGTAGCCATCCACCGAAATGTTACAGCCCAAACCTGATCCTCAGAGAATCGAGCCCGTATGGGTTTGAGCTTCGGCTCCACATCGGCGAGGAACAGGATTCTGCGTTCTGGCATAAGAGCCAATATCTCATCCAGCACAAAGGACTTCCCTGTGCCTGCGTGAGCTTGGGCATCGATGGAGTCCTCCAAGTTTGCCCGAATGTTCTGAACTAACCGAAGCTGGTGATCGCTAAGTTTTACGACTAAACCACTTCGGCGAACATGCTCATGTTTGATAGCACCTAATGAAGCCGTATGCTGCTTCGCATAATCGAAATTCCAGGTGCCCTCGGGACGAATGTACTGACGGCGAGCAACCGATTCTTTGTCCATCAGACCGATCTCGACCGCAGATGCTTGGAGAAGTCCCGCTTCAAAATCAACCTGGCTGTAAGCGCCGGCCAAAGCCGATCTCAGCTTATCAGAGTGATGAGTCAGCAGATTTGCAAACACCCGCTCCATCTCCAGAGGCGAGCGCACGGGCAGCTTGGGTAGCTGGAGCACGTATAGAATCGCCGCAACCTCATAGCGAGACAGACGAACCACATCTGGAACAGTCCCGATTGAAAGCGAAGCGCTGAGGTTTTCACTGAGAGGCAGGTACCAGCGAGGTTTCTTCATGAAGATCTATATCCCTTAAATTTAGCGCCGAACTTACCAGAGCTTTAGGCTACCCCAAGACGCGTGCGATATAGCAATAATCAACTCAAATAAATGCTTTCAGGGCCGGATGAACGCTCATGGTTCGCTCAAACAGCTCCGGGTCACCTGAGTGTTTCGATGCGATGCTCCAGAAGAGTCGCTGCAAAGTATTGCGGAAAATTCTACCGCCCTCGTATCACTGATATGGACGCATGGTTGAGCATGGGCAGCCCTAATTGGAGCCTCCCTTTCACCCCGATTACTGCCTTCCTTTTAGGGCAGCAATTGGCCAACAGCTGCCATCGCGAGGGTCATAGGTCGACCCAATGCAGCCGTTAAGCGTCCGTACTAGCCTTGCGTAGTGGCCGGTTGCTGAATGAGGTCACAAGTGTCGTTGACTTTTCGATGTTATCTAGTAACTGTAAAAATAAAAGTTTTGCAAGACGCAGGCCAATCGCTATCATACGCAGATTCCCCTATGGGGATAACGGTGTTGCCTTCTACCGACTAGCCATAGCCGGTCTTCAGCTGCGAGGGCTCGCACTGACGGGGGGAAGGCGTCACAGCCTTTCCAACCATGTGATAACTTACTTTTACTTGGGTTGATACCGTGGAAAAGCCTGAGTCTAACTCAGGCTTTTTTGTTTGGAGGGAGTATGCGCTTAGAGAAACAACTGGAAAGCATAATTCGTGAGGAGGCTGAGAAATTAATTACTCGGTATCACGAATACCATAATAGAGTGCATCTTGAAGCCAAAAGGAATGCAAGACGTCTTGGAGATGCCGCACCTCCCAAAAAAATTTATACGCCGGACTATTGGGATGTTGATAAAAAATATAACCCGTTTTATGTGAAGAGCAAGTACAAAAGCATTGCTCGGTCAATTGCAAAAAAAATAGAAGATCGTACGTACACCCCAAATAGTCCGTATATAAAATCTGTCCCTAAGCCTGATGGCGGAATAAGAAAAGTAGCGATTTACCAAATCCCCGACGCGGCTATATCAAAGCTGTTCTTCAATAGGCTTCTGGCTAAAAATCGACATCGTTTTAGCTCATTTTCTTATGCCTATCGCAACGATAGGAACGTTCATTTTGCGATACAAGACATCTCCGTTGATCTTCGAAGGAACGAAAGGACTTTCTTAGCTGAATTTGATTTTTCAGATTTCTTTGGCTCTATCTCTCATTCTTTCCTTAAAGATCAGTTCCTGGAGAACGGTTTTTTTATAAGTCCGGAAGAAAAATTCATAGTTAATTCGTTTCTGAAAGAGAGGAAGGTTGGAGTTCCCCAAGGCACATCGATTAGCTTGTTTCTGGCAAATCTAACCTGCTGGAAGTTCGACCAAGATTTGGAGCGGGAAGGCGTGAAGTTTTCACGCTATGCCGACGATACAATTGTGTGGTCACCAGATTATTCTAAGATATGCAATGCATTTGGATTTATCAATAGTTTTTCCAAGCAAGCTGGTGTTAAAATTAATGCCGCCAAATCCGAAGGGATATCAATCTTAACAAAAGATGGTTTGCCATCTGAGATTGTTGCAAAAACAAGTCTAAATTTCTTAGGATACTCTCTTTCAGTTGATAAGGTTTCAATTAAAGATAAGTCGCTAAAGAAAATTCAAAAACAAATATCATATATTTTGTATCGTAATCTAATTCAACCTCTCAAGCAGCAAAATCTCGCAGGTCAACGCATACCGGCCAATAATAGAGATATCAATCTGTTGTCGGCCATGTTAGAAGTGCGCAGGTACATGTATGGGGGCCTCAGCAATAAACAAATTAAAGATTATTTGTCCGGTAGAGCCAAAAGGATATATTTTAAAGGGGTTATGAGTTTTTATCCCTTGGTTGACGACGTCATTCAGCTAACGATGCTTGATGGGTGGCTCCTCTCCGTAATTCATCGGGCTTTGAAGTTGCGATCAAAGCTGTTGATATGTCACGGCCACAACAGATCGAATCGTTTTCCGTTTAATGCATCTCGAATACAGCTGCTAAATACTTGTTCAAAAACTCATTTGCTTGAAATCCCTAGTTTTTTACTAATACACATGGCTTTGAAAAAAGGATTGATTGAGAGTGGCATTGAAAGGGTTATGAATCCCGATTCTTTAAACTATGACTATCGTTGATGGGCGTTCGACTAATTTTAATCATTTATAAAATTCCGATAGATCGAAAGATCTGCTTTTGGCCGTATTCTGCCAGTCACGAGAAGGTAGAAAAGGACTCAGAGCCGCCCTTCGCGGAAGATAGCCCACGGCCAAGAGCTGACTCTGGGAAAGCCCATAAAACTTCAACGCACGCATCGTGTGTGCAAGGGCTCCCGTCGTTCGCGCCGTAGAATATGTCGATTGCTGTAGTTGCACCCCGAGACTCTATTTAAGAACGCTAGAACCACTAAGGAAAAGATATGGGGTATAAAGAATTAAATACATTTGCGTTTCTTAATGCGTCCGCCAAAAGATACTTGCGCATCGCCGAAAAAGAAGACCCGGGTTTCGCTTTTGATTTGATAAGTGTCATGGTTATGAGCGCGTTTTCGGTAGAGGCATACTTGAATCATTTAGGCGAAAAAATAATTCCGGATTGGTTCCCTTCAAAAGAGAGCAAATCTGTTTGGGCTAAATACAGGATATTGCGTGACGCAGTAGGATTTCCTGTGCTTAGTCTCGAGCAAGCACATCCGGGAGTTGCTGCCGTTCTTAAGTTCAGAAATAATATGGCTCATGGGCGAACGGAAAGGCATGAACTGACCCTCGCCATAGACTCAGAGTCGCAGGATAACCCTGTTGGCTGGCAAACTCATTTAGATTTATCGATAGTCCGCGCCCGTTTTGAAGCGTGTCAGGAACTTATAAAAGAGTTGCATAGCGCTGCTGGGTTTGGAGAACATCCATTTTTTGCACTATCAAGCTCGGCAACATTTGAACCGATAAAAGAGTTGTGAAATAGCTAAGTCGCTACTTGGTTGTGGAAGCGGATGGTAGTACAGCCTAATTCGATTATAATGCGACACATCAATCCAGCGAGAGTTCGGGTAAATAGCAGCTAGTATATTTCTGGAAGTGCTTATTTGGATGACGGGCATCACACTCTTTGCCGGCAGGTCGGAAATCGGTACAGATAAATAGATAGATAAAAATTGGAGCAGTCTTTTGAGACGGGATTGGGTAGTCTGGTGCGTTTGTTTGGGGTTATTTCTGTCAGGTTGCATTTTTGCAAACTTGTGGTCGCTTGGATCTTGGAATCTGAACCTGCTTTATAGTTGGTTGAATAACTCAGCCGGCCTGGCATCTTGGGCCCAAGCATTCGGAGCTGTAGCTGCAATACTTGGGGCTGCCCATCTAGGCACTCAACAGATTAGAAATAGTCAACAAGCTATTGAGAGAGAAAAGGCACTTAGGTCAGGAGCGTTATTGGCTGTTTATGCAAGCGCTTCAAAAAACTCTAGACATCTATCGGAACTTCTTGAGTCGTTTCCTGCGCTGAATATTTTGTCATTACGCTGGAAGACGCATATAAAAGGAATGTTTGAAAGCAATCTGCATATAATAGAAGATATTTCATATCAGGATTTAGTTAGGTATGAATTTGTAGTTTCCCATACCGTAATATATTCCTACATGAGGGCTATAAAAAATATAGTATGCGAGCTGGTAGAACTTTGTGAGTCTGGTGAAGACCTAGCTTCACACAAACCAGTATCTGAGGAGGTAAAAATAAAATCAAGTATTGCTCATATGTATGGCCAGATTAGTGAGCATAATAAGCTGGTGCAAGAAGCGTGGCGTATATATAAAGACACTTATGAAGAATATGTGCGGGATTTAGGTGTTGACTCAGAGCTTGAGAAAATTGAGCGCTACCGATAGCGATGGCCTGCCATTTATATGATCCTCAGGTCGCTGGAACATAGTTTTGTGTTTACGCAAACCAATGATCGCGGTCAAAGTGGCCGGTGATGGGGGGTGTTGGAGTCAGCAAAAAAGCTGGATGACGATCAGACCCTTCCGCGCCGAGCGCATGATAGCTCAGAATCAGGTTCTGAATCGCCTTGTTCACGTCCCCGATATCGTTCCAAGCCATCGGGTGATCACGCTTCTTGTCGTGTGCCGAGCTAAGTGAGTTTAGATTCTCCTACTAATAGGAACCAGGGTGCATTTCTCATGTAGCTGAGTCGCGATGATAGCTATTCGTAACTGACTGCTTCTGGCCGATTGCAGCCCCTCGTAACAAGCAGCTTCTGGCTTATCCCCCCTAAAGCCCCACCCAACACCGCCGATAACCTCCTACCATCAATCAACCCCCGCTCCCCTACACCCGATTCGCTCCCCGCATGCCCGTATGGCACGTCGCATGCTTGCCTCACCCCGGCCCGTCCACATGGAGTACGAGTGAATGCCTGCCCAAGCCCGTTTCATCGAGCACTACCGCAAAGCCGACCGCATCATGCTCGCCCTGATCTGGCTGATGACCCTCTTCTCCCTCGGCCTGGCGTTCTGGCACGACACGCTGCTTCAAGCGCTCTTCATAGGCGCCGGCACCAGCGTGGTGCTGACCCTGGCCTATCGCGTCATCGGCGGCACCCGCCTGATGCGTTGCGCCCTTGGCGTTGGGCTGATGGTGATGGCGGCGTTGCACATCAACCAGGCCCAGGGTGTCATCGAATCGCACTTCGGTATCTTCGCGCTGCTGGCGGTGCTGACGTTCTACCGCGACTGGCTGCCTATCCTGGTGGCCGCCGTCACCATCGCGGTGCATCACGTGGTGTTTCATGCGTTGCAGCATCAGGGTTTCCCGGTGTTTGTGATGGAGCATCACGGCGGCTGGAGCATGATTTTCATCCACGCGTTCTACGTGGTGATGGAGACGGTCGCCCTGCTCTACCTCGCGGTGCACAGCCAGACCGAAGCGGTAGAAAGCCAGGAAATGCTCGAAAAAATGCTCGCCGTCACCACGCAGTTCAGCGGTGAGGCCGTCAAGGGCAGTCCGGAAAAAGTGCATGTCTCCCTTGCCACCCGTTTCGATCACTTTCTGACCCAGATCACCGGCCTGATCGACGGCGTCGCCCGTGACTCCCACGGCCTCGGCCAACTCGGTCAGGAGCTGGCTCACGCCAGCGGCACCCTGGAAAAAGGCGCGCGCCACCAACTGGCGGAAATCGCCCAGATGACCGGTTCCATGCAGCGCATGGAAGATGCAATGGGCCATATCGCCGTGCACGTGGAGCATGCCGTCGAGCACGCGGGGCAAGCCAGCCAGCAGATCATCCGTGGCCAGGAAAGCGTCGGCCGCGCCCAGCTGGAAATCACTCAACTCGCCACCCGCCTCCACGACACTAACGAGACGGTCGAAGGGCTGGCCGTGCAAGCCGAACAGATCGGCTCGGTGCTGGAGGTGATCAACAGCATCGCCAACCAGACCAACCTGCTGGCCCTCAACGCCGCCATCGAAGCCGCCCGCGCGGGTGAGCAAGGGCGCGGGTTTGCCGTGGTCGCCGATGAGGTACGCAGCCTGGCGCAACGCACGGCGGTGTCGACCCAGGAGATCAAGACGATTATTGAAGGGTTGCAACACGGCAGCCGGCAAGCGGTTGAGGCCATGCACGACAGTCGCCAGGGCGTGGAGCGCTGCGTGGAGGACAGTCAGTTGGCGGTGGAGATGCTGCAGGCGGTGGGCAATGATATTTCGCAGATCGATCAGTTGAATGGGCGGATTGTGTCGACCACTCGGGAGCAATCCACGGCGAATGTGGAGATTGTGGGGCGGCTGCAGTCGGTGCAGAGCATCGCGCAGAATACGGCGCAGGATGTGGAGACGCTGGCCAGGAGCAGTGAGCGGTTACCGCCGATTGCGGTGCGGCTGGATGCGCTGGGGCGCCGGTTTCATCAGTGAGTGGGAGCATTGGCCGGTGCTCGATTCAAGCGCTGCTTCTGACGCGGATGGATAGTCCAGGCGTGAGCGTCGCTACGGGCAGATCGGGTTTCAATCAAATGAATCGGGCCCTTTCTGCTCCTTTATTTGGACGTGGCGTGTTCATTTTGAGCGTGGGCCGGATAACGCATAGCGGCTTGCCTCTTCCATCAAGTCATCGCACATCGGATTGGCTTTGAGCATGTACGCAGCCGGGTCGATTATCGACAAGCCAAGCGATGTCTCTTCTGTGGCAGATGCCCAAACTTCTCCCATTGGCCCGACAATCTATTTCACTGCCCTCCCAGGTGCGTAGGGGTTGATTTACCGCTACCTTCCCTGGAAATCTTGCAAAGAGACGATGCACATGGATGTTGAATGGGCGCATGCCATCGAAGCCGCAGAAAGCGAGTACTTGTGTTCCCGCGTTGAGAGCTTGTCGCAGGTTAGTGGAAATCCTTTTGGTGCTCGTGTGTTTTTCAATGGGGCCTTTCCGTGCTTTCAGGTGAAGGCAACACCTAGCCCGATGTTCAATCGTATCTACGGTGACAGCACCGGCAACCCCCTTTCACTGCTGAGCTTGCTCAAGGAGTCAGCGGAGTATTCAACAGTAACGCCCCTTATCGGGAAAGCCTCGACGCTGGAGCAGTCCGCTTTTGTGGGTGAGGAGCGATTCGAGCGTTTGAGGGGGTGGACGCATCTGCAGCTTGCGTGCCCCATCGAGGATGCGGTGTTGACCCCCCAATTATTCAACATCGAAGAGGCCACTTCAGACTCTCTCCCGGAGTTCGCGGCAGTTCATGCGAGTGGCTTTCATACCAAGCCAGAGCATCGTCAGTTGAGCCAGGCTTGTTTTGCAGGACTGATGTCGAATGAACGCCTGAAAATCTACGTCCTTAAAGCTGATGGGCAAGTCGTTGCAGGCGCGTTGATGTACCTGGCCACCAATGGCGTAGCCTACCTGGGCACGGCTGCCACTCGAAAAAATGCACGAGGCTTGGGCTATCATGGAGCGCTGATATCTCACCGGATAGAGCAAGCAAAGAAGCACGGCAGCCTGGTGATTGCTGCAACTGCGCTTCCAAGTTCACAGAGTCGCCGTAATTTGCAGCGCATTGGGCTGGCGGCGTCTCATGCTCAGGCGCTGTACCGCTTGGCAGATGGTTGAAACAGATTCGTAATCTACCTTCCGCTTGTGCGAACGGTAGATGTAAAAAGCTGCTGCGCCTATGGCGAAAATGGTAAGTCAGCCAGAGCTGTTCATATTCATTTAAAACCTCGGCACATCGACGTCGCGCAGAAGTTCCTCGGTGGCACATTTGAAACGCTCCACCAGAAAGTCCAACAGGACCCGCACTCTGGCAATTCGGTACCGATTGCCATGCAGCACCGCAAACACCCCAGCTTCTGCTACGCAATAGTCAGGCAGCAGCACCTTCAACCGCCCGGCACGGATATCCGCTGCTGCGTCCCAAATGGTCTTGCGTGCAATGCCATGACCGGCCAATGCCCAAGCACGTGCCACGGCGCCATCGTTGGTTTCCCAGGCGCTTTCCAATGGCACACTGTGGTTCCATGTCTGGCCGTCCACCCTGAAATGAAAGGTGTTTAAAGGACCCGCCGGAGTCACCAGCAGAATAAATTTATGCCCGGTGAGCTCGGCCGGCGTCTGCGGCTCGCCGTGGCTCGCCAGGTAGTCCGGCGAGGCACAAAGCACCCGCCAGTTGGGTGCCAGTTGCCGGGCGATCAACGAGCTATCACGCAGTGGGCCGAAACGAATGGCCAGGTCGACATCGTCCTGTACCAGGTTAGACATAGCGTCCGACAAGGTCAGCGCCACCTTCAACTGCGGATGCTGCGCGCAAAAGGTCTCGAGCCAGTCATTAAGCAGGTGACGGCCAAAGTCAGTAGAGGCAGACAGACGGACTTTACCGCGTACTTCCTGCTGACTCGCCTGCAACCCCGCCTCCGCCTCATCAATGGCGCGCAAAGCGACCCAGCATTGCTGCAGATAGAACCGGCCTTCATCAGTCAGCCGCAGTTGACGGGTTGTGCGATCAAACAAGCGGGTATGCAGCGCCGCCTCCAATTTGAGCAACCGTGCGCTGGCCGCCGCCGGCGACAACCCCAACTTGCGTCCAGCGGCTGAAAGACTGCCGAGGTCGGCAGCCTCAACGAACAAGCGCATGTCCCCCAATCGATCAGTGGCCATCTTCAATCCAGATTTGATTAAGCATCAAATTCTAGACCAATTATCAAATCACAGACACTTCATCACAATCAGGCCTCACCTGTTTTTCGAGCAAGCTCATGAACCGCGAAGAATCGATTCAACCCACCCCCCCGCCGTCCTCAGAACTACCTATCACTGGCTTACTGGCCCTGACCACCGCGAGTTTTATCGCCACTGCCAACGAGAGCGTACCCGCCGGCCTGTTGCCACACATCTCCGACACGTTTGAGGTTTCCCAGGCATGGGCGGGGCAATGGGTCACCGCGTGTGCCCTCGGTTCCGGGCTGGCGGCCGTTCCCTTGACCTTGGCCTTGCAAGGTTGGCCACGGCGCCTTGTGTTATTACTGACAGTGGGGGTGTTCTGTTTGTGCAACGCGGTAACTGCCTTGTCGCCGTATTTTGCCCTCACCCTGGTCGCGCGCCTGATCGTCGGGGTCGCCACTGGTGTGGCGTGGAGCCTGTTGGCCGGTTATGCGCGACGCATGGTCGCCGCGCCCTTGCAAGGCCGCGCGATGGCAGTGGCTATGCTGGGTATCCCCGTCGCCTTGGCGCTGGGCGTACCACTGAGTGCATGGCTGGGTGAGCAGATCGGTTGGCGCAATGTGTTCGGGCTGCTAGCGGCGTTGAGCCTGGCGCTGATGGTTTGGATTCGGCTGAATGTCCCTGACTTTGCCGGGCAACGGGCTGGCCAGCGCTTGTCCCTGGGCCATGTTTTGTCCAGGCCAGGCGTGCGACCGGTGCTGACGGTAGTTATGCTGTGGATCATGGCTCATTACATGCTCTACACCTATATTGCGGCATTCCTGGCATCGGTCGGGTTGGATGGACAGGTCGAGCAGGCATTGCTTGCGTTCGGCAT
The DNA here is from genome assembly GCF_013385495.1 of Pseudomonas sp. F8002. NCBI lineage: Bacteria > Pseudomonadati > Pseudomonadota > Gammaproteobacteria > Pseudomonadales > Pseudomonadaceae > Pseudomonas > Pseudomonas sp. F8002. The sequence continues at coordinate 543,072 of NZ_JACAPW010000002.1, forward strand.
TGCGGCTCTCGTGGGTATCTGGCTCACTGGGCTATTGATTGACCGCTGGCTGCGGCGGTTGGTGCTGTTGAGCCTGGCCGGGTTTGCGCTGGTATCGCTTGCATTGGCGTTGGGTGGCTTGCCTGCCATAGCGGTTTATGTGGCGATGGCTGCCTGGGGCCTGAGTTACAGCGGTGCACCGACCCTGCTACAGACAGCTTTGGCGAATGCTGCTGCCGACGGTGCCGATGTGGCTCAGTCGATGCTGGTGACCGTGCTGAACCTCGCGTTTGCGGGCAGTGCCGTAGTGGGCGGTGTACTGCTTGAGACGACAGGCGTGGGATCGATCCCCTGGGCAACCTTGGGATTGGTGCTGCTGGCCTGGTTGGTTGTTAAGGTGGGTGGCCAAGCTGGGTTCAGGAGCTTGTCCAAGCCCTGACCGGTTTTACTGCCGCTTAGTCCGAATTCGGCTCAGCCAAAATGCAGGCAAGCCAGTTCACACAAATGCTGTGTGATGCCTTCCTCGGAGTGTTCCGGAGCTGCAATCAACAGCATCTCCGAGGCACTCGATGAGGCTCAAGCGACGGCACGCAATGCCGGTGATATTACGCCGCCGCTCAATCTCAACTTCGTCACTCTAAGCAGCTCGATTAAATTGTTCGGAGCGCCGTCTGAGTATCTGCGTCCAGTTCAGATGCTCGGTTACTACCCTGACGAAGTCCTCAAGCGCTAATTTTAGCTCGATGAAGCACGCCTAGCCGAGCAGAGCAGAGCATCCTAGTGTCACAGGCCATTTGAACGGCCTCTGACTGCTAACATTCCGTTGGCAGCCAGTCGGATAATGGCCGTAACGTTGGGCCTCATAGTGGTGAGGCATTTTCAGACGATATAGCCACTTATGCCGTCCCACAGAAGTTTCACCGCCGTGACTACGAGCAGGCAGTAGCAGGCAAGGTACATCTGGCGTTGATCCAGCTTGGTGTGCAGTCGCCAGCCCAGCCAGACACCACTTGGAACTGCTAACAGGCAGATGACCATCAGGCTTAGCACGTTACCGGTGGGCCTGGCTAGCAGCAGCCAAGGCACTGCCTTGAGCAGATTGCCTACGGTAAAGAACATGCTGGTGGTGCCGGCATAGGTTTTCTTGCTTAGACCGAGCGGCAACAGGTATATCGCTAATGGTGGCCCACCAGAATGCGCGACCATAGTCGTGATCCCAGAGGTGACGCCTGCGGACACCGCCTTGAGCGATGAGCGCTGGCTGACCCTGATTTCCCCACCGGTTTTGAACCAGAGGCCGACAAAAATCAGGGTAACCGCCGCCATCACTAACGCGACTGCGCGGTGATCCATGACGCGAAAGAGTAGATAGCCGACACCGATGCCGACAATCAGACCTGGTAACAACAGCACCAAGTCGGGTTTAGACCAAGTGGATGGCTTCCAGTAACGCAGGCCGAACAGGTCCATCGCGATAAACAACGGCGCTAGCAGTCCGCCGGCTGTGAGCGGATCCATCACCAGCGACAGCAGCGGAATGCCGACAATGGAGAAGCCTCCACCGAAAGCACCTTTCATAAAGCAGATCAAAAAAACTCCGGCGAAGGTCACCAGAATCGTGGTGGTGGTCAACTCAAGGTCCACGGTGCTGCCCCCTGATCCGGCTGCTCAAGGTTGGCCAGCATTATCGAAGAAAGCTCAACGTGCCCGCGCTCGCGCAAGTGCGCGATCGCAGACAAGCGATCAGCGTGCGACTTGTTTTGATTGAGCTTGCGCTTGCATTCAACGCACTGCATTTCGATCTCGATACCGACAACTCTCGACACCATCTCGTCCAGATATTCACGCGGCGCATCGCCCATCTTCCAGGGCTTGATCTCCTTGGACTCCTGGTGGCGAGTCAGTTGGGCCAGGGTGCGGCGCAGGAGCTTTTCTTCCGACATCACGCGCATGACGCCATGCACATGCACCACCTCGTAGTTCCATGTGGGAACCTGGCGATGCGTTTCGTGCTTGGACGCATACCAGTTGGGCGAAATGTAGCCTTCTGCCCCCCTGAAGATCACCATGACAGGCGTGCCGCCGGCGCAACGTTGCCACACAGGATTGGCGCGGGCCACATGAGCGGTCAGCAACCCGTATGTTCCGTGGCCGGTATCGAGTTCAAAGGGAATGTGGTCCGCATCCATGCCGGATTCACCCTCAGTCACGAGGATGCCCAGCGGATTGTCGCGGATAATTCGGTGCAACTGTTCCGGGCGGTGCTCTGCGAAGTGTTCGGGAATGTACATGGGATTTCACTACGGATTGTTGGGAGTCCATAATGTCGAACACGACCTGCATCATCGAAAGTGCCAGTTTCGAGGTTTTTCCATGGGCCAGTTTTCAGCCAATCCGGATGTATTTTCCCGCGGCGCGCAACGTCGGATCTATGCCAGGCTGCGCGCGCAGATAGAAGACGGCACGCTTGCCGCCGGCACGAGGCTCATGTCGACGCGGGCAATCGCGGCCGAACTCGGCGTGTCGCGAACCACGGTAACGGCGGCTTACGAGCAACTGGCGGCCGAAGGCTTTGTCCTGACATCAGTGGGCAAGGCCGCCACGGTAGCGAGCATAATCAGCACTCAATCCGGGCATGCCCAAGGGGACTCGACGCAGCAAAAGGAACTGCCGCCAGTGCTTTCCCTTTACGGACAACGAGTGGCCATCATGAAGCCGTACAACATGGCGTCACCCCAAGCCCGCATCGATTTCAGGTACGGCTCGGTCGCTACCAGGGATTTTCCGGCGCTGGGTTGGCAGCGCGCCTACCGTTCCGAACTAGTCAAGCGTCAACCGAGCCTCGCTTACGGCCACCCCGAAGGGGAAGAGCGCTTGCGCAATGCGCTGCAAGGTTATCTGCGACGCGCACGCGGTCTGGCGTGCGATGCGGATCAAATACTCGTCGTGCATGGCTCGCAGCAAGGACTTGACCTGTGCGCCCGGCTTTTGCTGAACCCGCAAGATGCATTCGTCTTCGAAGAGCCTGGCTACCGCATGGCCAGATATTGCTTTGAGGCCACGGGCGCGACGGCGTTGCCCATACCCGTCGATGCCTCTGGACTGGATACCAGTGCTCTGCCGGAAGGTGATCGCGTGCGCCTGGCCTTTGTCACTCCGTCGCACCAGTTTCCCATGGGGGCGGTGCTTCCTGTCGCACGTCGCCTCGAACTGCTGAGTTGGGCGAGGCGGCATCGTGCGTGGATCATTGAGGACGATTACGGCGGCGAGTTTCGCTATGGCCAGCGGCCCATCGACGCACTGCAATCCATGGACGCAGATGCTCGCGTCATTTATGTCGGAACGTTCTCCAAGGCACTCTCACCGCAACTCAGGTTGGGTTATCTGGTTCTTCCACGCGAGTTGGTTCACGTTTTCCGTGAAGCAAAACGGCTGACCGATCGACACTCACCGCGCTGGGAGCAAAACGTGCTCGCCTCATTGATCGAAAGTGGAACCTATGAGCGTCACGTTCGCCGCCTGCGGCGGGAAAATGAACTGCGGCGAAGGGCATTACTGGAGGCTTTTGAACAGCATCTGGCGGAATATGGGCAACTGGCCGGCATGGCGGCGGGCTTACACGGCGTATTAACGCTACCCGCGCTTCGCGCTCAGGATGAGCCGACGTTGCAGGCGATAGCGCTCGAACGCGGGGTTGGCGTATATCCGCTTTCGCCGCTGTTTGCCGAACCCACGTCGGTAGAATACGAGCGACCGGCAGGGCTCATTTTGGGCTATGCCGGCCTGACAACGCAGCAGATTCATGAAGGGATCGGCATTCTTGGCACGGTGGTTCGGGAGGTTGAAGAGCTTGGGGCTCGGTCCGGATCAGTGGATGACTATGTCATCTAATATGCGGCTCGAACACGAGCAAATTTACAAGGTAGAGATAAGGCGAATAAGAAAAAGTGGTCGGCTTGAGTGACTGCTAAAGGTGGAAAATGGTTCTGGACGGAGGGACCGCTATTGGCCGATTGCAGCCCATCATGACGGGTAGCTTCTTGAAAACTGGCCCCCATTATCGGCCCCAATTTTTCGATGCTGATAATTGGCTACTTTTCCCCGGAAAACCTCCTGGCTTGGGTCGAAGTCGTCGATACAACTACCACCGCCTCCACCACGCTTTCTGAGCAACCACCTCAGGCTTCAGCGAGGCGATCTTAGAGCCTGCAATCTTTACCGGTGCGACGTCCAGACCATCGAAGCTACCTAGACCCAGAGGGGGGCTTTCTGTTTGTAGAAAGCGAGTGGTTTCTGCCGAAGCCACCGCATGCAGTAACGATGAGGGCGTTATATTCCGACTCAAGACGTGAATGCCGCTCTCTGGGTCATGCAGACCACTTGCGTCGGTGCCTGCAACCCCATCTATCAGAAGCGGCTGGATCATGACCGTCCCAAGCTCGTAGGTGATATCCAGATCACCGCAAACGCAACGCAGTCTTTGCAGTTCACCATTCGACGATACACACACAAAATCCAGCCCGTCGTCATCCGTGCAAAAGCTGCAAACGTGTAATTGAAGGCTTTTACTCAGCGCTAAATTCACATTCAGGAAAGCTCTCTTGAAGTAGTCGGCTAGCTGAGCATCCCTAAGCACTTTGTATATCCGCGATAGCGCTGCCAATTCTTGAGGGAGCTCAAGCGGTACATCCTTGATGGGTGGCATAGACGTAAAGGGCCATTTCCGTTCTTCGCCAGCCTTGAACGTGTCTAAGTAGAACGACGTGGCGTTTTCATCCTGGTGCAATGACCAACCAATGCTCACCGGCAACGTAGAAAGTGGTTCTAACTCCGGCTTCACATTCATCGCGTGAGCAACGACAAGGTACCCCATTGTTTAGATCCTTCAGGTACAGGGCTGAATCGCTCCAAGCATAGTCGATACTTGAGTGTGTGCTATTGGCCGATAGCATTCGCGCATGGCCGAGAGCTGACTCAAACGGCCTGAAAAATTCCGGGGACTGAAAATGGAAGAAACGCTCTCTTCGATATTTATGCACTAAAGGAAAACCCATAAATTTCAATGGGAAAACCGTCGTTGCGATCATCAATCCCGATTTTTCCTAGCCGTTTTACAAATGTTAACTCCTTCAAGTGGCTATTGGCTTTAGGCTTCGAATCACAAAGTCCGATCGGACCCAATCAGCTTTAAGACGACTCTACAACCATGAATCTGCACGCCATCGCCGCGACACTTTTTGCATTTTTCACGCTGCTTCCTTACTCGGTACACGCCGCAACCCCCATCGCCCATGTCGCTATCTACCGAGGCCCGGCGGGCTGTGAGGGATGTTCAGAGAATGTCAAAACAGCCCTGCTGCGCGTCCGCCCGAATGCACAGATTGACTTTGTAGGTGCCGATGAATCGATCGACATCACGCCGCAAAGCCTCGCTCGTTATGACCTCTACGTTCAACCTGGTGGCGGTCAGGACATCCCTGCGGCGCTTGATAGTTTGGGGGATGCGCGGGTGCAAGCCATTCGTGACTTTGTCGCCCAGGGTGGGCGCTACCTGGGGCTTTGTATGGGTGCTTATCTGGCCGACGACAGCAACTTTGGCCTGATACCCTACGACCTTGATTCAGAGGCGGGCAGGCCTGGGTTTGAGGTCGCGGGCATTGCAGACGCGGCGGTGCAGGTTGTGTGGGATGGGAAAACCGATAGCGTCTTTTATCAGGATGGGCCTTACTTCCCCAAGCCTGACGCGACCTCGCCTTCTTCAACCATTGCGACCTACCGGAATGGTGATGTGGCGGCAGCGCGTTACACCTATGAAAACGGGGTAGTGGTGCTGAGCGGCCCGCACCCAGAGGCGGATCGGGAGTGGTTCGAGAAGGCGAATATTCCCTTGAGCAAGATGCCGCGGGGTGAGCTTTTTGGGGCGTTGGTGCGCAGCATTGAGGGGCGCAACGGCGCAAAGTCACCCTGATTTGCAGCGCGCTGGACTGGCGACATCCCACGTTCAGGCGCTGGCTGGAACACCGTACCGATTGTTCCAGCCGGGGTTTCTGTTGTGCCTGACGGCCATGCAATAGGTATTGGCAAAGAACCCTGCCCTAATAGCGTTTTTCCAGTCTACAGGCACCTGTTTGATGACCCGACTCCCCCTCATATTCCTGATGGCTGCTGCAGTTACCAGTGCGAACGCCGCCGACAATGTCCCTTTGGAGCGTTCGATCAAGGACTGGATTGTCGGCTGTGATAACACGCGTGCCTGCACGGCTATCGGTGCCGTCCCGGAGCGTGACGATATCGGTATCTCAACGTTCAGCCTGCGGGTAACCCGTGAAGCCGGCCCACATGGAGACTTGCGGGTAGGCGTGTTCAGCTACACCGCCCCCCATGGTCAGCCAACACTCGATGGCAAGCCGCTGAAAAATCGATTCGAGCCTGGCGAACTCAAAAAAGGTGAGGTATCTGAGGTGTTTGCTCTGACCGGAACGAATGCCGACGCCTTGATTGCAGAGTTGCGCAACGGGCGGGAGTTGATTTTACCCATTGAGGGCGGTACCTCCGTCGCCTCGCTAAACGGGATGAGCGCGGCGCTTTTGCTGATCGACTCGGTCCAGGGGCGCGTTGGTACACAGGACGCACTGATTTCCAAGGGGCAGGCGCCCGCCAGCAGCGTGCCGCAAGCACCGGCCGCACCGCCGGCACCGAGTTGGCAGGCACCCGTTGCGCTAACCCCGGACAGGGCAAAAGAAGTCGCGGATGCCGTGGTGGCGGCCACGCGCAAGGAGTGGCAAGCGGATCTGAATGAAGGCGTTGCGCCAAAGGCTAACGCCTATGCCTTGAGTGCAGATCAAGCGCTGGTGATCATCGAAACCGGCTGTGGGGCATACAACTGTTTCTACAATATCTACCAGGCGCCCCTGGACCACCCTGAGCAGGCGCGCCCAGCACGGGTCGCCGAAGTGCCAAATCTGCCGGAAAGAGAGCCCAACGGCCTGGTCGATTTTGATCCGGCCACGGGTGAGCTGAGCAGCCAGGCAATGGCGATGGGCATGGGGGGTTGTGGCACTGCGCTGCGCTGGCGCTACGACGGTAACGGTTTCACGCTGACCCATGCGGCTGAAATGAACACCTGCATGGGGCTGGAGCAGGTTCATTGGCCTGTGCTGTGGCGTACCGAGGCAAGTCGCTGAAACTGTCGAATACATCAATGTGTGTGGCGAGGCGCGAGCGCCCTCGCCACAAACGGGTGTAGCCCCCTACCCCTTCAGGAAGCCTTCAACGCCCGCAACTCACCCTCTACACGCGCCGCGTTGCAGTAGGTGTCCAGCATTTCCAGCACTTGTTCGCCGGTGAGGACGTTACCGTTCAGTTGCAGGCCGAACAGCGTCAGGCATATCTGAGGCTCCCGGGAGCGCTTGATCTTGACGTGGGGCATCAGGGGGCCCGCAGCGTTTTTGCAGGCGGGCAATGGCGCACCCTCGCGCAATGTCAGCGTGATCCATAGCTTGATGCGGCCCTCTTTGATGTGGATATCGCCGATATCCAGCAGATCGATTTCTGCATCAAGGTTGCGAAACCACAAGTGGCTATGGGTCAGGCGCATCAGGATTTCTTCGCCGGCCCGACGGTGCAGCCACACCCCGCTGAGCAAGACCAGCGCCACGATTGCAAAAATGCCTCCCATCAACGCGTTTTTGCCATCCCATGCACTCCCGCCCGCCATCACGAAAGCGAACACTGAAAAGAGCAACAGGGTGCGGCGCACCTTGCGTGGGTAGGCCAGTTCGGTGACTGCGGGAACCTCGGCCAACCACTCCTCGCGTTCCTGGATGGCCGCCTGCAACTGATCGCCAGTGTGCTGATTAAAATCCTCAGTGAGGGATTGGGCCAGGCTGGCCAGTGGATCATCAGGGTGGTTCATACCGGTACTCCATTCTTGTTGGCATCTTCAGCCGACTGCGGATCATGAGTGAGTTGACTGAACCACTGCCGGTCGTGCGCGGTGGGCGTCCGTGTTGCCTGGGCCAGCAACTGGTCGTCGAGAACCACACCCAGTTGCTGCAGGCGCACGGCAGTGGGGGGATGGGTATCGAACGGATGAGCGATCGCGTGATCCATCACCGCCTCGTTCAAGATCACCGGAGCCTGGCGAAGGTGGTCCGCTAACGCCTGGATCAAGTTGCTGTGGGTACGCTGCCCAAGCAGTTTGTTGACTTCGGCATCAAGGGCGATGACGCGCAGCAGCGCCTGGCAAAACAGCCGCTCGCCGGCAATTTGCGCCCCGACCTTATCCGCCACCAATTCCTGCGCACGACTCCAATGGTGCACGGCTATCTGGAAGTGGTGCAGAAAGCGCCACGTCATCCAGATCGCCGGGCGTTCGATCCAGGACGGCATGTCATCCACCGCACTGATGTTCAGGAAATGCATGTACATCAAGCTGAACCGTGCCCCGGCTTCACTGCCGCGCTCGGTGTCGCGGCTGCTGAAGTGGCCAAGCTCATGGCCGATAATCGAGGCGGCTTCTTCCTGGCTCAGGGTCGACAGGAAAGTCAGCGGCAGGTACATCGTGCGGCCCGTCAACAGTTGCCCCGAGGGTTGCAGGGCCACCTGGACACTGGTGACGAAAAACGATTGGTCGACCCCAATCACGATGTGGTCCGGCACGGGCGCGCGGGTGACGGCTGCCAGTTTTTCTATCCACTCCCATAAGGCCGGGGCGCTGGCCCGGCTGATTGAACGCCCCAGAAACCCGGATTGCGGCGTTTCCATATCCTGCCATTGCCGACGCAGGCGCCCAATCAACAGCACGCCCAGGTACAGCATCACCAGCAAGGGCACCACCACTAGCAGTATCACCATGCCGCTGTTCTGGCGGTTGCTCCAGCCCCAGCTGACTTCATACAGCAGGGCCATCGCCAGCGCCCCCACTATCAACCCGGTGTAGACCACCAGCCACTGCCCCAGCGCACGCCAGCTCAGGACCAGTCGATCATAAAGAAAGTCCCGCGAACGCAACGCGCGCCAGGCATCCAGGCGCAGTTTTACCCAGGTCGCGCAGCCCGCCAGCACGGCCGCGACCGCCAGCCAGTAACCGAGAAACGCCAAGACCTGGCGCATGTGCACCGAGCCCTCGTCGGCATCGGCCCGAGCGACCTCACGCTGCAGGTGACCACGCAGGCTGTCGTCCGGGAGTACCGGCGTTTTGCGCCATTGTTGCGGCAGTTGCTGCCTCAATTCATCGCTCGGGCTGGCGAGCCATTGGCGCATCACCTGCGCTTCTTCCAGGGTACTGTCGGCACGCCAGCTCTGAAGGCTGCTCCAGCCCATCAGTACCAGCGGCAGCAGCAACATCGCCAGGCCCCACGACCATCGTCTCAACAGGCTCATGGCTCAGTTCGCCTGGAGATAGTCAGTGAGAAATGCTTGCGCATTGCCCTGACTCGCCAACGCCTCGTTATAGGCGACGGCCAGCGCTTTTGCTTCGCCTGGCAAGTACAGCTCTCCCCAGCCGTTTTGCAGAATCAGTACGACGAACTTCTGACCGTCTACCGTGGTGTAATAGCGCGTGTCCTTGCTGGTCTTCTCGACAGACATCTTTTGGATTTTCAGGTTCCAGTCGTGGTCAGCCCCTTCCACTTGCACCAGTGCCTGATTTTCGTCACGGGCCCCGATACGCAGTGTCCAGACTTTCACCCCGGCCTCACCCGAATACGCAGCGACCTTATCTGCGACTTCCGGGCGATCTTGAGCGAAGGTATTGCCCGTCATGACGGCCAGTACCATGCTTAGCACGGCAGCCCATTTGCGATAAATCAGCATACTCAGGTTCCTTGAATTTCACGGCCGACCATTGAAAGTCACCCTCGGCGATCTGCCAACCGTGCAGGCCGTTGCGCACAACAATGAGACTGCGGTTCACAACGACGAGTGACGGGGTACAATGGAGCGAACACATAAGGACATGACTCAACCCCTTCTCGATGAAACGCCAGAATCCTTATCTCGACACACACTTCTGCTTCGATCACCCGGGTCCCCTGGACCAGGCCGGCGTATTCGACGACAGCGCTCGTCAGGTTATCGGTTCTGCCATCGGCCACTACCGCGCACGGACCGTTCGGCCAGACCTGCAGTATTTCGACTGTGACTTGCAGTTCCCCGAGCCGCTGAAGATCCACAAGGTATTGCCCGACAGTGTGTGCATCGTGCAGGTGCTCGGCGGCCAGTGGCAGCATCGGGTCGACGGTGTGCTCAATGAATACACCACGGGCGCAGTCCATGTGCTGGGCCTGAGTGAGAGCATGGAAACCGTCGATCAACTGCCCGCCGGCAGTCATGCGCGCATGGCCGGGCTACGCATCGCAGGCGATTATTTGCGCGAGCTGGCCGAAGAAGACTCGGCGCTCCAGCCGTTACTCAGCCTGCTCAATGACGGCGTTCAGTTTTCGGGACTGCACGGCTGCCCGGCACTGGGGCGTTTGCTGGAGCGGATTTATCACTCACCGTACCAAGGCGCCTTGGAGCGCCTTAATCAGGAAAGCCTGAGCCTGGCAGCGCTGGTGGAGCTGGCGGCCCATCTCGCCCCTCAACCTGCCAGGCCAATACCTGCGGTACGCGGTCATTCAGACCTGGCCCATGAAGCGCGGTTTCAACTGGATGCCAACCTGATCGACCCTCCCGGCACTCAAGCGCTGGCCCGTAGCCTGGGTGTGGGGGAAACCACGCTGCGCCGGGCGTTCAGTCAAATCTACGGCCAGTCGATGCTGGATTATGTGCGCCAGCAACGCATGGAGCTTGCGCGCAATCTGCTTCGTCAGCGCAAGTGGCAGGTGGCGCAGATCGCCTACCGCCTGGGCTATGCCAATCCCGCTAACTTCAACCATGCCTACAAGGCCTACTTTGGTCACCCGCCAGGTGCCGAACGCTAGAGAGCAAAGCCATGAATAAACCCCTTCCGGCCATTAGCTATCCCAACTCCCGCCCCAAAAACGGCGCAGTCCGGCTCCCCTTACTCTTCGCCACCTTCTGCGGCGTCCCGCTCACCACCACCTTCCCGCCTCTGTCCCCAGCCCCCGGCCCAATATCAATCACCCAATCACTCTGCGCCACCACGCGCATTTCATGCTCTACCACAATCACCGTGTGCCCCGCCTCCACCAGATGATTCAACTGGCTCAACAACCGATCCACATCCCGTGGATGCAGCCCGGTCGTCGGTTCATCCAGCACATACAACGTCGCGCCCCGGGCATTGCGTTGCAGCTCGGTCGCCAGCTTGATGCGCTGCGCCTCCCCGCCTGACAACTCGGTCGCCGGCTGGCCAAGGCGCAAATAACCCAAGCCAATATCCCGCAGCACTTGCAGCGAGCGCAGCACACCCGGCTCTTCGGCAAATACCTCTACCGCCTGTTCAACCGTCAGCCCCAGCACCTGGGCGATGGTCAGCCCTTCCCACTTGATTGCTAACGTTTCCGGGTTGTACCGCGCCCCGTGGCACGTCGGGCATGGCGCGTACACGCTGGGCATGAACAGCAATTCAACGCTGACAAACCCCTCGCCTTCGCAGTTCGGGCAGCGGCCTTTGGCGACGTTGAAAGAGAATTGCCCGGCGTCGAAATGGCGCTTTTTCGCCGCGGGTGTGGCGGCGAACAGTTTGCGTACGTTGTCGAACAGGCCGGTGTAGGTCGCGAGGTTGGAGCGCGGTGTGCGGCCGATGGGTTTCTGGTCCACCTGCACCAGGCGGCGGATGTGTTCCAGCCCGCCACTGATACGCCCGCCGCTGGTTTGCGGGGCGTCGTCTTCGAGGCTGGGTTCGTCTTCGGTTTCCACCACGCGGCCCAGGCCTGCGCCTACCAGTTCCAATAGCGCCTGGCTGACGAGGCTGGATTTACCCGAGCCGGAAATGCCGGTGACGGCGGTGAAGCAGCCCAGGGGAAAGTCCACGCTGAGGTCGTTGAGGTTGTTGCGCGTGACGCCTTCCAGGCTCAGCCAGCCGGTGGGTTGGCGCGGTGGTTGGCTGACCGGGCGTTTTTCGGCGAACAGGTATTCGCGGGTTTGCGAGGCTTCGACCTGCGCCAGGCCGGCGGGTGGGCCGCTGTACAGGACCTGGCCGCCGTGTTCACCGGCAGCCGGGCCGACGTCGATCAGCCAGTCGGCCCGGCGCATGGTTTCCAGGTCGTGTTCCACCACGAACAGTGAGTTGCCGGCGGCCTTCAGGCGGTCGAGGGCGGCGAACAGGGCTTCGCCGTCAGCGGGGTGCAGGCCGGCGGAGGGTTCGTCGAGTACGTAGATCACGCCGAACAACTGCGAACCCAGTTGGGTGGCCAGGCGCAGGCGTTGCAGTTCGCCGGAGGACAGGGTCGGTGTGCTGCGCTCAAGGGCCAGGTAGCCCAGGCCGAGGTCGGTCAGGGTGCTGACGCGTTCGAGCAGGTCCTGGGCGATGCGTTGGGCGGCCAGGCGTTTTTCCACGGAGAGCTTTTTATCGCCCTGCCCTTCAGCCACCGGGCGCAGCAGTTCGGCGAGTTGCAGCAGGGACATTTGCGATAGCTCGCCAATGTCCACGCCGGCAAATTTCACCGACAGCGCGGCCTTGTTCAGGCGTTTGCCTTCACACAGCGGGCACGGGCTGCCTTGCATGAACTGCGACACGCGCTTTTTCATCAGGGCGCTTTGGGAGTGGGTGAAGGTGTGCAGGATGTAGCGCCGGGCGCCGGTGAAGGTGCCCTGGTAGCTGGGCTCGAGTTTGCGTTTGAGGGCGTCGCGGGTCTGGGCCGGTGTGAAGCCGGCGTACACCGGTACGGTGGGGGTTTCTTCGGTGAAGAGGATCCAGTCGCGCTGCTTTTTCGGCAGGTCGCGCCACGGGATGTCGACGTCGTAGCCCAGGGTGACGAGGATGTCGCGCTGGTTCTGGCCTTGCCACGCCAGTGGCCAGGACGCTACGGCGCGCTGGCGGATGGTGAGGGAGGGATCGGGCACCATCAGGGCTTCGGTCACTTCGTACACGCGGCCCAGGCCGTGGCATTGCGGGCAGGCGCCCTGGGGCAGGTTGGGGGAAAAGTCTTCGGCGTACAGCATCGGTTGCCCCGCCGGGTAACTGCCGGCGCGGGAGTAGAGCATGCGGATCAGGCTGGACAAGGTGGTGACGCTGCCCACTGATGAACGTGTGCTGGGTGTACCGCGCTGTTGTTGCAGGGCCACGGCGGGCGGCAGGCCTTCGATGGAGTCGACGTCCGGTACGCCGACCTGGTCGATCAGGCGGCGGGCGTAGGGCGCCACGGATTCGAAGTAGCGCCGCTGGGCTTCGGCGTAGACGGTGGAGAATGCCAGCGAGGACTTGCCGGAGCCTGACACGCCGGTGAACACCACCAGGGCATCGCGGGGGATATCCACGTCGACGTTGCGCAGGTTGTGTTCCCGGGCACCTCGTACCCGCACGAAGCCAGGGCGTTGGGTGGTGAGTGAGGTGTCTGGTGGCAGGTTGCGCTGGGAAGTCATGGGTAACCTTATCGGTGTGTTCAAGGCAGTGAAGATCAACTGTGGGAGCCGGGCTTGGTGTTGCTGGCTGGATCTTCATTCGTCACATCATTCGGGAGGTCAGTACCGAGCGCACCCGTTGCGCCAAGTCATCCGGGCCATAGGGTTTGCTCAGCAGGTGAATGTCGTTGCCCAGCAGGTGGTTGCTGGAAAGAATGTCGCGGGTATGCCCGGAGGTAAACAGCACCGCTATCGCCGGCACTTGCCTGCGCGCCCACTCGGCGAGGTCGGTGCTTTTGACCCGGCCCGGCATCACCACGTCGGTGAAGATCAGGTCCGGTTGCAGGCCGGCCTGGAGCATCAGCATGGCCCGGTCGCCGTCTTCGGCGGTGAGCACGGTGTAGCCGGATTGTTCGAGCAATTCCACCGCGGCCGCGCGTACGCCTTCGTTGTCCTCAACCACCAGGATCGTCTCATGGCCGCCGCTGCGTTGTGTGAGCTCGACGGGCGTATCGGGGTTTTCCGGCTCTCCCAAGTTGCGCGGGAAATACATCTGCACCACGGTGCCGCTGCCCTCCACGCTCTCGACCTCAACATGCCCGCCACTTTGGCGCACGAACCCGAACACCATGCTCAGGCCCAGGCCGGTACCGTGGCCATTGGGCTTGGTGGTGAAAAACGGTTCGAAGGCACGGGCCAGGATCGTTGGTGACATGCCGGCGCCGCTGTCGGCGACGGCCAGGCGCACGTATTCACCGGGGTTGATGCTTTTACCGGCGCAATCCGGAGGGTTGAGAATAATATTTTCGCCGGTGATCCGAATCACGCCCTCGCCTTTCATGGCATCCCGGGCGTTGATCGCCAGGTTGAGCAGTGCGTTTTCCAGTTGGTTGCGGTCGACGTTAATGCACCATGGATCCTGGGGCAGTTGCACATCAATGTGGATGGTTTCTCCCAGCGCCCGCTGCAGCAACTCGCCCAGGCCTTCATAGATGCGCAGCGGGTTGTACACCGCCGGTGACAATGGCTGGCGACGGGCGAAGGCCAGCAGTTGCGAGGTCAGTTTGGCCCCACGTTCCACTGCCGCGATGGCGGCGCTGACGCGGCGCTGCACCTGGGGGTTGTCCGGCTCATGCCGGGCCAGCAGGTGCAGGTTGCCGGCGACCACTTGCAGCAGGTTGTTGAAGTCGTGGGCCACGCCGCCGGTCAGGCCGCCGATGGCTTCCAGCTTCTGTGATTGACGCAACTGTTCTTCGGCGGCGGAACGGGCCTGCACTTCCGCGGCCACGCGCTGCTCCAGGTTGTGGGTGAGTTCCTGGCGCAGGCGCTCGGAGATCATATGTTCGGTGGTCTCCACTACAATCGCCAGGACCCCGGCCGGTCGTTGGTCGTCACCGGCCACGGGGCTGTAATACAGGTCCATCCACACTTGTTCCGGGCGGCCGTCGCGCAACAGTTCCAGTGGCAGGTTGCGGTAGGACAAGGTGCCGCCGGCCAGGCAGGTGTCGACCACATTGCGGTTGAAGTCGGCGACTTCCGGCCAGCCCAGTTCCACTGGCGTACCCAGCAGATAAGGGTGGCGCCCGCCGGCAAACACCGAATAGCTGTCGTTGTAGATCATGTAACCGGCGTGCCCCCACAGCATCACCATGGGCATGGGCGATGCCAGCATCATCTGCACGGCGCTGGTCAGGCTGGAGGGCCAGGCATTCATCGGGCCGAGGTCAGTGGTGGACCAATCGAAAGCACGAATCCTCTGGGCCATTTCCCCAGCCCAACCCTCACAGCCGTGGGTATTGGATAAAAACTGCATCGGTCGGCTCTGCAAAAGATAAAAGGTGGGCGGCGATGAAAACTTTGAGCCCGGCAGCGGCGGTTGGTTTCATCGCATATTGCTTATGCCGGCAGGAAGGAGCAAGGGCCGGCTCAGCGAAAGTCCCGGCTGCGCACACTGATGCCCGACAGCAACGGGGTCAGGTCGGTCAAGCGCCCGGCGATCAGGTGCCGAACCTCGCCCACCGCCTCCCAGCGGCCATCCACCTTGAGCAACCGCGAGCCCACCAGCGCCTGGCGTTGGCGCTCGGCCAAATCGCGCCAGACCACCACATTGATATTGCCGAACTCATCTTCCAGGGTGACAAAGGTAACGCCGCTGGCCGTGCCCGGGCGTTGTCGACCGGTGACAAGGCCGGCGACGCTGACGTTGCGGCCATGCTCAACCTGCAGCAATTCCCTGGAACTGCGGCAACGCCGCGCGCGCAGTTCATCGCGCAACAGCGCCAACGGGTGTGGGCCCAGGGTGGTGCCGACGCTGGCGTAGTCGGCATATAAATCTTCGCCGACTGTCGGTTGCGGCAGCTCCACCACCGCCTCTTCCGGGCTGGCGATACCGGCAAACAGGCCCAGTTGTTTCTGCACCCCGGCCACCTCCCAACGCGCCCGGTGCCGATGCCCGGCCAGGCCGCGCAAGGCACCGGCATCCGCCAGCAGTTCCTGGGCGCGAGTGTCCAATTGGGCACGCTCGCCCAAGTCGGCAATATCAAAGAACGCCCGGGCCTGGCGCGCCATTTCGATACGCCGGCCATCCTCTTCGCGAAACCCGGAGATCATGCGCAAGCCCATGCGAATCGCCGGTTGCTGGCCTTCGATCGGCTCAAGGCTGCAATCCCAGTCACTGGCCTGCACATCCACCGGGCGGATCTGCAAATGATGGCGACGGGCGTCCTGCAGGATCTGGTCGGGGCTGTAGAAACCCATGGGCCAACTGTTGATCAGGGCGCAGGCAAACGCTGCCGGTTCATGGCATTTGAGCCAGCAACTGGCATAGGTCAGCAAGGCGAAACTGGCGGCGTGGGACTCGGGAAAACCATAGCTGCCAAAGCCCTTAATCTGCTCGAAGATCTGCGCGGCGAAGGCTTCGCTGTAGCCGTTTTTCAGCATGCCGGTGCGCAGGCGTTGCTGATGGGGTTCGAGGCCGCCGTGGCGTTTCCAGGCGGCCATGGAACGGCGCAGTTGGTCGGCTTCACCGGGTGTGTAATCGGCGGCGACCATGGCGATCTGCATGACCTGTTCCTGGAACAGCGGGATGCCCAGGGTGCGCTCCAGTACGGACTTGAGTTCCGGCGACGGGTAGGTGGTTTCTTCCTCCTTGTTCCGCCGCCGCAGGTACGGATGCACCATGCCACCCTGGATGGGCCCCGGCCGCACGATGGCGACCTCAATGACCAGGTCGTAGAATTTTTCCGGTCGCAGGCGGGGCAACATCGACATCTGCGCCCGCGACTCAATCTGGAACACGCCGATAGTGTCAGCCTTGCTGATCATCGCGTAGGTTGCCGCGTCTTCCTTGGGCACCGAAGCCAGGCTCAGGTCCCGGTTGCGATGGCGGCGCAGCAGGTCGAAGCAGCGGCGAATCGCACTGAGCATGCCCAGCGCGAGGATGTCCACCTTGAGCAGGCCCACGGCGTCGAGGTCGTCCTTGTCCCACTGGATGATGGTGCGCTCGGCCATGGCGGCATTTTCCACCGGCACCAGGGTGTCCAGCGGGTGTTCGGAAATCACGAAGCCGCCGGGGTGCTGGGACAGGTGCCGGGGGAAGCCGATCAGTTGTTGGGTCAAGGTCAGCACTCGGCGCAGCACCGGGCTGTCGGGGTCGAACCCCCCTTCGCGCAGGCGTTCCAGGGGCGGTGCTTCGTCGCTCCAGCGCCCACAACAGTCGGCCAGGGCGTTGACCTGATCCGGCGGCAACCCGAGGGCCTTGGCCACGTCGCGCACCGCGCCGGCGCCGTGGTAGCTGCTGACCACCGCCGTCAACGCGGCGCGGGTGCGGCCGTAGCGTTGGAACACGTATTGCAGCACTTCTTCGCGGCGTTCGTGCTCGAAGTCCACGTCGATGTCCGGCGGCTCGTTGCGTTCGCGGGACAGGAAGCGCTCGAACAACATGTTCATCAGGCTCGGGTCGATCTCGGTGATGCCCAGGGCAAAACACACCGCCGAGTTGGCCGCCGAGCCGCGGCCCTGGCACAGGATCGAACGGCTGCGGGCGAAGCGCACAATGTCGTGTACGGTGAGGAAGTAGCTTTCGTAGCCGAGGTCGCTGATCAGTTCCAGTTCGTTATTGATCTGCTGGAGGGTCTTGGCGTCGACCCCTTTCGGCCAACGCTGGGCGATGCCTTGCTCGGTCAAGGTGCGTAACCAGGATTTTGCATCCTGGCCTTCAGGTACCAACTCCCTGGGGTATTGATAGCGCAATTGGCCGAGGTCAAAGGTGCAACGCCGGGCAATGTTCAGGGACTCTTCCAGCAAGTGCGCCGGGTACAGCGCGGCCAATGCATCGAGGCTGCGCAAGTGTCGTTCACCATTGGGATGCAGGCGCGCGCCGGCTTCGGCCACCGGGACGTGGTGACGGATTGCGGTCATGGTGTCTTGCAACGCACGGCGACCGCGCACATGCATATGCACATCGCCGCAGGCCACCGCCGGCAGGTGCAGGCTGGCGGCCAGGTTCAGACGCTGCTCAAGGTGACGGGCATCGTTCTGGCCGCAATGCAGTTCCACCGCCAGCCACAGGCGATCGGTGAAGGTGCTGCACAGCCATTGGATATGGGCCTGGGTGTCGGTGTCTTCGACCATCCATAACGCGAGCAAGCCGTGTACCGCGGTGAAGTCTTCCTGCAGCAACCGGTAGTGACCTTTTTCCGCACGGCGACGGGCGATGGTGATCAGCCGGCACAGGTGTTGATAGCCTTCCAGGTTCTCCACCAGCAGCACCAGCTTGGGGCCGTTTTCCAGGCGCATCTCGCTGCCGATAATCAGCGGCAACCCGACTTCCTTGGCTGCCTGCCAGGCACGGACGATGCCCGACAAGGTGCATTCATCGGTGATCGCCAGCGCCTCGTAACCCTGCTGCCTGGCCCGTTCAAACAGCTCGCGGGCACTGGAGGCGCCCCGCTGGAAACTGAAGTTGGACAGGCAGTGCAGCTCCGCGTACTTCATGCAAACCAGCCTTGCAGCCACAGCGTGCCGCTTTCGCCCACGGTGCGGTAAGCCCAGCCCTGCTGGCCGGCGCGGGTGCGCACCAGGTAGTAATCACGGCGCACATCGGCGCCATCCCACCAGCCGGACTCGATGCGTTCCGGGCCCATCAGGATGTGTAGGCCTTGCTCGGCCAGAGGCGTCGGTTCATGCAGCAACCAGCCCGGACGCTGCACGTTATTTGAGGGGGTGCACGGGCGAGTGTCAGCACCGGCTTGCCAGGCGCATTCGGGGCGGTGGTCGGCGTGAAACCGCAGGCCTTGCACCGCTTCATCCCCCAGCCGCGCCCGCAGGCGTTCGCGCAGTTGTTCCCACGGCAGGGTTTGTTGCGGGCGCTCGTCGAACAGGTCCTGGCGCTGGGGCACAAACACCGGCAGGTCCTCGGCCACCAGGCGAAAGCCACGCACCGGCGAGGTGACTTGCACCTGCTCCAGGCGCCCCCGGGCCAGTTCGAACAGCATCGCTGCGTCACGCTCGGCGCTGAGCAGGCCGACCTTGATCACGCTGTCGGGCTCGGCCGCGTGCTCCAGGTGCAGGTCAAAACGCTGCACGCCACTGTCGCGGCCACACAGGAACGCCGACAGGTCGCCAGTCAAACGGCGCAAGGGAAACAGCAAGGCCTGGTGGGACAACACATCAAAATTCAGCTCGATGCGCACATCAAACCGGTCCGGCGGCTGGTAGAACGCCAGCGCCAGGGGCCGTTGGCCGCACAGTGCATCGAGGTGCTTGAGCAGCGCAGCGTCGAAGCGCCGGGCCAGGGTATGCCGAGGCAACGTCTGCACTTGGGCCAGGGTGCGCAAGCCCATGCGCGACAATGCGGTGGCGGCTTGCGGGTCGAGGCCGGCGCGGTCGATGGGGATCGGTGCCAGGGCGTGTTGCAGGTATTGCTCATCGGCCACGGCCAGGCCGTCGTAGACATTCGCCAATATCCGCGCTGCCGCCGGGTTCGGCGCGGCGACGATGCGATGACGAAACCCCAGTTCGGTCAGCTCCTTGCGCAAGCGTGCTTCGAGCAACGGCCACGGCCCGAACAGGCCCAGGCTCGACTCGATCTCGAACAGCAACGCCCGTGGGTAGAACACGCTGACCTGGGAGCTGAAACGGTAGGCCCAGGCGGCGAGAAACTGCTGCCAGTATTCGATCTGCGCCGGGTCGTATTCGGCGCAGGCGAACGCCTTGGTCAAGGCATGAGCCGCCGTCAGCGACTGGCCGGGACGAAGGCCGAGTTTGCGCGCGGCGTCATTGACGGTTTGCAGCACCCGCCGCTGCGGCGTGCCGGCCAGCAGGGCCAACGGCTGGTCCGGTTCGGGGCGCGAACGCAGCACCCCGTCCAGCGCCAATTGCGGGAACACAATACACACCCAGCGCATGCCAACCTCAGTGCCCAAGCGCAATGGGCGCGGGATGGGCCAGGCCACCCCGGCACTTGAGCACCCGCACCTGCGCCGGGCTGGTCTCCACCGCCAGGCGCAAGGCGGCTGGTGACGGGTTGATGGCCTCGCTCAAGGAGCGCCAGGCGAAGGCCAGGGTCTGGCCGGTTTCCGCCGCCACCTGCAAGCGGCGCAAGGCGCGGTCATCGGCCTTGCGCGGCCAGCACAGCACCGCGCCACAACTGCCGGAACGCAGGCATTGCTCCACTGCCCACAAGGCATCGCGTTCATCGGCCTGGATCACTGACAGCTGGCGCACATCCACCCCGGCGTTTTGCCAGGCGTGGGGGTACGGCGTGTAGGGCGGCGCCACCAGCACGATGCGCTCACCGGCCGCCGCCAACCGTGCCAGGGTCGGCCACACCAGCTGCAACTCGCCCACGCCTTCCTTGGCCATGAGGATTTCGCTCAACGCCGCTTCCGGCCAGCCACCGCTGGGCAGCACCGCATCCAGGGCCGCAAGCCCGGTGGGATGGACGCTGGCCGGCGGCGCGGCGGGCCGGCCTTTCCAGACCCGGCCGCCATTGAACAGCGAGTCCAGTGCAACGACGGCGCCCATCAGCCTTGCCTCACCAGGCCGCAGAACACCCCTTCGATGGCCAGGTCCTGATCGGGCCGCACCACGATGGGTTGATAGGCGGGGTTGCGCGGCAGCAGGCGCACACGCTCGCCCACGTGTTCGAAACGTTTGATGGTGACTTCACCGTCCAGGCGTGCCACCACGATCTGCCCGTTCAAGGCCTCGGCACTGCGGCGTACGCCCACCAGGTCGCCATCGAGGATGCCGTCTTCGATCATCGAGTCGCCCTGCACCCGCAGCAGGTAATCCGGGGTTTTCGCGAACATGCCCGGGTCGAGCAATAGACGGTTGTGCACTTCGGCATCGGCGCCAATGGGCAAACCGGCGGCCACCCGGCCGAGCACCGGAATATCCAGCAGCTCCGGCCGCGCCGGTTGATTGAGCAGGCGAATGCCGCGCGCCTGGTTGGGGTTGACCTCGATAAAGCCGCCCTCGGTCAGCGCCAGCACATGCTTGCGCGCCACGCTGCGGGAGGCAAAGCCGAACGCCTCGGCGATCTCGGCGAGGCTGGGGGACTGGCCTTGCTGCGCGATACGGTCGCGGATAAAGGTCAGGATGGCGGTACGGCGGGGCGTTAGATTCTTCATGGAGTACATTTGTACTCCTGTGGGAATTTTCTGGCAATATCCGTCAGTCGCTTCCCATGCAGCCACCGGAAAAGTACCCGCCAAGTTGACGAACGGTCTTTCGAATGTTCAGATGCCGGCCTGTTTCAGGTGCCTCATGCCGCCGTGCATGGGGTGAAACGGGAAACCGGTGCCGCTCTTTTTCCGAGCCAGTCCGGTGCTGCCCCCGCAACGGTAGACGCGTGACCCCTTCGACACACCACTGTGGCCTGCGCGCCATGGGAAGGTGAAGGTGTCCATACGCGTGAGCCCGGAGACCGGCCTGGAATTCTGTTTGGCAAAATCCTGCGGTGGGCGGGCATGGGCCGGTATTGGCGTGTGCTCGGTGCCTACTCGTGCGTGCTTTTCGCGAAAGATACTTTTCCGAGAAGACTATGATTCGACCTTTCAAGACTCCTGTGCCCGGCCTGTTTTTCGGCTGCCTGTTCAGCCCCCTGCTGCTGGCCGACGACAACACCCTGGAACTCAAGCAACTCAACGTTTCCGCACCGTCGGTGGAGTCCACCACCGTGGCCGATATGGCCCAGTACGGCAGCAAGGTTGAGATCGTCACCCGCGAACAAATTGAACGCGCCGGCCCCGCCGCCGATGTGTCGCGCGTGATGCAGATGTTCATCCCCGGCCTGTACGTGGCCCCCAAGAATGGCCCGTTCGACTACGGCACTTATTCCCTGCTGGGTGGGCGCAACGACGACACGCTGATCCTGCTGGACGGCGTGCGCCTGAACAACCGCCTGTACGGCGGCCTGTACCTGGACACCCTGCCCGCCAACGCCATCGAGCGCATCGAAGTGCTCAAGGGGGGCCAGAGCCTGCTGTTCGGCACCCAGGCGGTGTCGGGGGTGATCAACATCGTTACCCGCAGCCCGCAAACCCGCGAGGCGTCCGGCGAGGTGAACCTGGGCGCAGACACCTTCGGCGGCACCACCGGAGATGCCCGGGTCGAGAAGATCTTCAAAAACGGTTTTGGCGATCTTGGCTTGCTGGCCTACGTCAGCCGCAACGTCTCCGAGGGCTACCAGCCGTTTCGCAACCGCGACATGAAAAACGTCAGCGACAAGAAGCGCTCCTACGAAGTCACCACCTTCGGCACCAAGGCGATCCAGTCGTTTGGCGATGACACGCGCCTTGAGCTGTTTTACCAGTACGCCGACGCCAACCTCGATTTCGCCCGGCCGGTGGACAACCACAAGACCACCAACGACCGCGTGCAACAGATCGCCACGGCCACCTTCGAGCAAACCCTCAACGAGCGCCTGAGCTACTTCGTCAAAGGTCATATCAACGATTGGGACACACGCTATACCCGCATCAACAATATCGAAGGCGGCGGCACCCGGGCCATCAACCACAACGACTACTGGGGCTTCACCGACTGGGGCGTGCAGGCCGAAGGCAAGGCCGTGCTGCCCGGCGAGCACGTGCTGGTATTCGGGTCCGATAACCAGTGGTTCAAGGGCCAGGACGATGTATTGATCATCGACGACAACAAGGCCCAGGCCCACGCGCTGTACACCCAACTGCGCCCGACTATCGAAGCCCTGCCGAACTGGCACCCGAGCATCGGCGTACGCCACGAAGCCATGAGCGGCGGCGACAGCGCCACTGTCGGCATGCTCACTTCGCTCTACGACCTCAACGACAACTGGGCCCTGCGCGGCCAATACGGCACCGCCTACAAACTGCCGAATGCCGAGCAACTGTTCGTCAACGAAGACGATGAGAAAGGCAACCGCAACCTCAAGCCGGAGAAGAGCCGCAACGCCGAACTGGGCGTCGACTACAAGGGCAGCCTGCTGGCCCGGGACTTCAGCGCCAGCGTCACGCTGTTCAAACGCAAGATCACCGACCTGATCACCCTGGACGATATCCAGTGGGTCAACGGCCAGGGGCAGATCCAGATGCGTGGTTTCGAGGCCGACGCCAAGCTGCAGCTCAATGAACAATGGAGCGTGCAGGCCGACATGACCCGCAACCTCACCGAGTCCCGTGCGGGTGTCACCATCAACGATATCCCGGGCTTCTTCGCCCGCTCGCGGGTCGGCTATGAATCGGCGGACCGCCTGTGGGGCGCCGGCACCGCCGTGCGTTACATCGGCGATATCGTCAGCTCGAAAAAGGTCGAATACGGCAACTACACCGTGGTGGATGCCGACGCCTATCGCTACCTCGACAACGCCCACCAACACCGCGTGAGCCTGCTGGTAGAGAACCTGTTCGACCGCGACTACGTCACCAGCCGCGCCAGCAACGTCGACAACCTCGGGCGGCCGTTCACCTCCGAAGTACGCTACACGTATCGCTTCTGATGAGTACGCCCGTGGAAACTCATCCGGACTGGTCCCACGTGCCTGACCACGCCCGTCACGTGTTCCTGTGCACCGGCCCGCGCTGCATCCAGCGTGGCGCGCTGCAGCTGTGGAAAACCCTGCGCCGCCACCTGCTGCAACACGACTGCATCGAAAAGCCTGGCGGCGTGCTGCTGACACGCACCCACTGCCAGTTCCCGTGCAACCTGGGGCCAATCGTGACGGTGTACCCGGACACTTGCTGGTACGGCGTGCACAACAAAGACGATGTGCAACGGCTGGTGGAAGTGCATCTGGTGGGCGGCGAAGTCGTCGAGGATCTGCTGATCAAGGAGCGCCCATGAAAGCCTCGTGGTTGCTGTTGGGCGCCCTGCTCTGCCCATCGTTGGCGCTGGCGGACCGTTATCGCAACTGCAACCAGGACTGGACGGCCACCCACTCACCGCCCTCGCGCATCGTGGCCCTCAACCAGCATGCCGCAGACCTGCTGTTGGCGCTGGATGTCGGCCCGGCCTTGGTGGGCGTGGCGTATCTGGATGACAACGGTGTGGCCCACCGACACGGCGAGTATTTCGGCGTGCCGGTGATTGCGTCCAAGTACCCGTCCAGCGAAGTGCTCTATGCGCAGAAACCGGATCTGGTGGTCGGTGGATTCGCCACTGCCTTTGGCACTGGTGTCACCTCCCGCACAGGGTTGGCAGGCAACGGGGTTGGGTCGTACTTGCTGGAGTCGGCGTGCGACGGGCATTCGCTGGATTACTTCGGGCATATCCGCAACGACCTGTTCACCCTTGCCGCCCTGGTGCATAAACAGCCACGGGCGCGGGCGTTGAGCGATGCCATGGACGCCGACCTGGCCAGTGCCCAGGCTCTGGCTGGTGAGGGTAAACCGCTGTCGGTGTTCTACCTGGACAGTGAGGTCAACGGGCTGGACAGCGAAGGCCGGCGTGGGTTCGTCACCACGTTGGTGGCGGCTGCTGGTGCGCGCAATTTATTCGCTGGGATCAACCAATACCGCGTCACCGTGAGCAGCGAAACCCTGCTGATGAGTGACCCGGATGTGATTTTGCTGGCGGATGCGCTGTGGTCACCGGCCAGCCGCAAACGTCAGTTGCTGACCACCGACCCGGTGCTGTCGCGTTTGCGGGCGGTGCGGGAGAATCGGATGATCGATATTCCGTTTACCCATTTGGTGCCCACCGCGAATAGCGGCCGAGTCGTGTTGGAGTTGGCGAGGCAATTCAAACAACTGGCTGAATAATTCACGAGCGAAGCGCCTGACCAATTTCCTCAGTCCATGCCACCGACCAACGTTGTGAAACGCTGTAGGTTTCCAATGCTGAGCGCATCGTACTTTTAATCGCCTCCAGCTCCTGGCCTGACAGATCAGGGTGATAGAGCTCGCACTTGGTGGCCGAGATATCACTCATCCCGGCTTCAGTGACTACCGGCTCGACCGCGCCATCATCCCACCTGGGAAAGCCCGGCCCCAAGACGAAAAAAAGGGGCGATCAATGATCGCCCCAAATACAACGAGAGGTCCTTTTCTAAAACTACAAGCTGATCTGCTGGCGCTCCTCATCCGTCAACCGCGCCCGCGCCTGGTCACTCAACGGTCCGGCGCCGAGCACCTGCACCGGGCTGTTGGGGTTGTAGCCCGAGGTCTTCTGCCCGTCCTCCGGCTTGCGCTCCACTGGCTCGCTGCCAAAGCTCAACACTTCCACTGTGACAATCGACGCCCGGCCCTGTTTGGCCGCCGCCTGCTGGCTGCGCGCGGCATCTTCCGCCGCCTGGGACGCCGCCGCACCGGCTGCGCTCGCCGAGGTCATGGCCCCGGTGTTTACCGCCGCCGACACCGGCACCCCGGACGACTTGCCCTGGGTCTGGATGTTCGCGGCGTTTACAACGCGCAACGCGGCAATGTTGATGTTGCCCGAGACCCGAATCCCCGCTTCACCCGCATCGATGGTACCCAGCGGGGCGATCAGGTCGATGTCTCCGGCCGGCACTTCCGGAATCGGGTTCAAGGTGGCAATCCCCGCCCCGGTGC
Source organism: Pseudomonas sp. F8002 (assembly GCF_013385495.1). Taxonomy (NCBI): domain Bacteria; kingdom Pseudomonadati; phylum Pseudomonadota; class Gammaproteobacteria; order Pseudomonadales; family Pseudomonadaceae; genus Pseudomonas; species Pseudomonas sp. F8002. The sequence goes on from NZ_JACAPW010000002.1 coordinate 568,553, forward strand.
TCGGCACCGCCGGCGACAGGGTCACGTTGCCCCAGTTGTCGTAGACACGCTTGGGCGGCGTGTACACCACGGTGGTCTTGGATCCGCGACCGGCGTTGATGTCGCCCTCGCCGGACCAGCCCATGATCGAGCCGCCGAAGGTGGTCATGATGCGGCTCTGGCCCAGCAGGATGCTGCCCATGGAATACAGCTGGATATCGCCGGCGCCCTGGGTGATCACACCGGCGGTGGACGGCGGTGCCGCGCCTTCGATGCCGAAGGTCTGCCCACCGCCCGGGGTGAGCATCTGGATCGAGCCACCGAAATTGGTGTGTACACCGGAGCCGCCGAACAACGTGATATCGCCCTTGTAGGTGATCGGGTTGCCGGCCACGTCCTTGTCCGGGAACAGCGCGGCAATCGCCGCACGCCCCCGTACATAGCTGCCCTGGCGCACACCGCCCACCGCGTTGTACTCACGGCCGGCAGCCTTGAGTTCGGCGAAGTACACATCACGGGCGAACACCCGTTGCTGTTCAGCGGGCAGTGCGGCGTAAACCGCGCGGGCCTGCTCGCGGGTGCCGACGAAACCGAAGCGCTCGGCGAGCCAGGTGACCAGTTCGTTCTCATAGGTCTTGGCGACCTTGCCGCCCTGGATCGACAGGGCTTCACCTGGCTGGACGAGGTTGGCCGGGTCCAGGTAGGCCTCGACAAAGCGCCGGTAATCCGGGCCGTTGGGGCCGACGCCAGCTTGCATGACGATGCCTGCGCCAGGGCGGTTGTCGCCCGCGACCACCGGGCCCAGGCTGGTGATGCTGACTTCGCCGCCCTTCGCCGGGTCACGCCCGGACATCAGGATATTGCCGCCCGCCGTCACTTCCAGCAGGCCAGGACCGGCAACCTGGAAGTTGCTGTACAGAATGTCGCGCCCGGCGGAGACGATGGAGATGTCAGTGGGGTTGTTGTGGATGAACAGGTTGCCGGTCGACTGCTCGCTGACCGCACCGGGGGCCGTATTAAAACGGCTGCCACTGCTGACAATGTCTCGCCCCGCCATCATCCAAACCGGCCCGTTACCCTCATACCAGGTCTGCCCCGAATGCAAAAACGAGGGAGAAGAATTGAACGTCAGGGTCCGGCCGCTGCTGACCCCCACCAGGTCGCCGGTCAAGGCATAGAACCGCGCCGGTTCCGTTGGCGCGTAAGCGGCTGCCGACGCCGTGGCGGAGCCAAAGGCAAACAGAGGCCGCGGAAGGGAACCCGGCGAGCTACCGTTTTCCGACAGATTGTTGCCATCGACAACCACCTGACCATCAATGGTCCCGACGAACGCCGGCCGCCAAGGTGTGGCCATGATGCTGGGGTCGGCCCCGGAAGGCGTGACAAACATACCGCCCGCATAAATCGAGTCATGGGCCAGGAATTGCAACTGGCTGCTGGCACCGGGAGCGAGCACCAAGGCATTTATCGGACTCGTATCGGCTTGGGACCCCAGGACGGCGTTTCCGTAATAAATACTGCCGCCAGCCGCCGTCGCTCGAACGATCGATGGGTAGACGGTTGCCAGGTCGGACGCTGCGGCGGAGACAGATGGCGTCAAGTTGCCCCCCGCTGAAAACAGGTCGATTGCCGTGTGACCGGTCCATAACGAGAACCAACTTTCGCCGGTCCCACTCGTCCCTCCACGGGTAAACGATGAGTTGTTCAGCAGGACAACACGGCCCGGGTCAATCACTTGCTGCAGCACCAGGTCACCCAATGTCGTCAGGTTGAATGTGGCATCCCCCGGCACCAGGGTGATGCCCCCCACTGCCCGGCCACGGGTCGCCTGGAACGGATCGAATGCGCGGGTTTCGCCCGGGCTCTGCTCAGAGCTGTTGCTGCCGTAGGTCAGGTCGATCCGGCCCGTGGTCGCACTTTGCAGTTGGACATTGCCCCGGATATTCACCAACTGGCCGTTCTGATCGTTTACATCAACCACGCTGCCAGGGTTCAGGGCGCCACCGATACGCACCCGCAGATCACCACCGCCCGTCAACTGCAGGCTGCCATCACCGGCAACCCGCCCGGTACTGCCGACCGCCAGTACCAGCCCCTGGCTGCGCGGGTTGGCAGAGGCCGACATTGGGTTGCCGTCCATGCGCCGAAGCACACCGGCATCTCCGCCTACCTGTACATCCACGTCACCGCCGCCGAGGGTGCCGAAACCGGTAAACCCGACGAACGCATCAGCCTTGGAGGCGTTGGCGGTATAGCTACCGAAATTGATCCACCAGGCCGTCGGCTGCGCCTGCCCGCCGGTGTTCACCGTGCCGCTGCCCTGGCGCCACAGCCAGTTGGCCACATCGGCGGAGTCGATGCCGTTATCCAGGGGGTTGGGCCGACTTGGGTTGAAGACGCCTCCCAGGATATTCCCCGTCAGGTTGCCCCCCACGTTCACGCTCAAATTCCCCCCTGCCTCCGGGTACCAGGCACGGTACAGGCTGTCAGATGAGCCGTTGACGAACTGTTCAAAATAACTGTTGGTATCGTTCAGCACCGTCTTCGCGCTGTTCAGCGCCTTGGGCTGGTTGTAGGGGTCACCGGCACCGGTTGCAGTGGACGATGTACCGGCGGTGTAGACCCCGTACAGGGAGTCCATGCTCAAGTCGCCGGCGCTGAGCAGTTCGAGGTCGCCCGTACCAGTGCGAATCACACTGAAACGGCTGCTGGAGGGGGTCGCCGCATACTCTTTGCCGCTTTGGGCCTGGCAGTAGGCGGGCGAGCTTGCACAGAACTCATCGATGGAAGGGATACCGAACTGGTCCAGGATGCTTTGCTCGATCGGCGTTCCGACGGTGACGATAATCCCGTTGTCCGCCAGGTCCTTGGCGCCGAATTCGGTCCAGACATAGCCAACTTTCACGGCGCAGTACGCCGGATTGCCCGCACAGAAATCATCAATCGAACCCAGGCCGAAATCATCGAGGATCTTTTGGTCGATCGGATCGCCTTCCTTGACCACCACCCCATTGGCCGCAAAGTCCTCCACCGCGAAGGCGGTCCAGGTCAACTTGCCCTTGGCAGGCATCTCCTTGGCAAACATGCCGTAGTGGCTGTCAGCCAAACGCAGGTCGCCGCTGCGCGGATGGGCTTGCAGGATGCGGCTGTCGGCCGCCTCGGTGTCAGCACCTGCAACCAACCGCAGCGACCAGGATTGCGAACCTTCGGCCAGCATCGGCGAGAGGGCCCACAGCTTGCCCTGGCGCCCCGCCACTTCCGGGCGCAACGCCACCGACTCAGCCCCGCCCGGCAACTTGACGTTGGTGCCGGAAGGAATCAACGCGCCGCGCGGCAGCGGTATGTCGCCATTGAGGGTCACGTAGTTTTGCGTCGGGTTAAGCGCCTCGTAGTTCGTCGGCAACGGCACCCCTTTGGGCCAGGTCAGCGCCCCGAGCCGGGTGTCCTGGGTCAGCAGGCTGCCGGCGTCCAGCTGTGAGCCGGCCGCCAGGGTGTGTGCCTGGCTCAATAACGTGCCTGCGGCAAACAGCACATTGCCCGCGCTGTCGAACACCGCTGCGGCCAATACCGTACCGGCAGGCAGCGTCAGGTCCTGGTTCAGCGTCGCCCGGGTCGGCAAGCGCGTACCGGCGGCCACGCCCACGGCCTTGATCGGCAGGTCGTAGTTGAGCACGGTGCCCGCCGGGAAGGTCGTGCCGTCCGCCAGGGTGATGCCGTTACCCGGCACGATGATCGTGCCGCCGGTAAAGTCGATGCCCGGCAACAACACCCAGCCCTTGTCATCGACGGTCTGCGGTGGCGGCGCAAAACCGTCGTTGATGCTGCCGTAAATGTTCAGGTCGCCACCGGCGCGCAGGGTCAGGCTGCCCGACTCACCGGAGCCATACACCGAGGTTTTCTGGCTGTTGGGGTTGAGGCTGGCGTAACGGTAGCCGGACAGGTCCAGATCGCCCTGCACCACCAGGTCACCGTCCGCGGTCTTGCTGACGATTTCCACGCCCGGGCGCAGGTGGAAGGCATCGGCGTAGGTTGCATTGTTAAGCCCGGCGAGCTTGTTTTGCAGCAGGTTCTGGTTGAGCAATGCACCGTTGATAAAGGCCGTGCTCAGCACATGCTTGCCATCCAGGTAGGCCTGGTCGATCTGTTGGTAAGGCCGCCCGCTGGCCGTCGGATCGGTGACCAGTGGCGCATCGTCGTAACTGATCATGCCGTTGAGGGTGATCGAGCGCGCGCCCTGGATCGTCAGGCGGCCATGGGCATCGATGTTGATGTCGTTGCTGGTGCCATCGACGTTGATCAGCCGTGGTGCATTCAGTTCCAGGGTGCCGCGATTGCGCCCGTCATTGCCCTGGACCGCCTCGGTGCCGTGGCGCAGGTCGATGCGTGCGCCATCGGCCAGGGTCAGTTGACCGGTGCCGGAGCCGAGCACCACCATGGCCCGGTTGGGCGAGTCGATGATCTTGCCGTAGCTGTCCACCCGCAGCTTGCTGCCATGGGCGTCGAGTACCGCGCCGCCGTCCAGCGTCAGGCCGTGCTTGCCGGCCAGGTTGATGCTGCCGACGCGCTCGCCACTGGCGTCCACCAGGCCGGTGACCCGCAGGCTGCCGTTGTCCACGGAGACGTTGACGGTGCCGGCCTTGAGGCCATTGCCGATGGTCAAGTCGCCCTGCTTGAGTTGGAAGCTGCGTGTGCCGAACACCTGGCCTTGATTCAGGCGCTGGTTGAGGTCGGCGAACTGCTGGTCCAGTGAACCGCTGCTGCCCAGGCGCTGGGCCTGGATTTCCACGGTACCGGCCTCATAAGGCATCGTGGTCCCGCCCGCATCGTAATAGCCACTGCTGCCGGCGAGGATCGTGCCTTGCAGGTCGACGATACCGCCCGCCGCGTCCACCGCAACCGCCCGCAGTTTGCCGGCCTGGTTGTTTTTGGCCGAGAGGTCGATGGTCGAGCCGGCAGCCTGCAGGATATTGCCGCTGCGGCTGTCCAGCAGCACAGTGCCGCCCGCGTCGTACTGGGTCACATCGTTGAACACAGTGGCGCCACCGGCCACGTCGATCAACGCCGCATCCGTCAGCACCACATCACCCCGGGCGCCCAGGCTGACTTTGCCGCTGGGCAGCACTACCGCCGTGGCCAGGCGAATGCTGTCGCCTTGCAGGGACAGTTCGGCGCCCTGGCCGTCGGCCTTGCCGCGCGCCCCTGCGGACGCTGCAATATCAATCGCCCCACCTGCGGTCATGCGGTTCACCGAACCGGCTTCGCCGGTCATCAGTGGCGTGAGAATATTCAGGTCGCCGCCGCTGTACTGGAAGCCCTTCACCGGGTCATAGGCGCCCTGGCTCTGATACACCGAGAGGCTGCCCTTGTGGTTGGCGGTAATGCGCTCGCTGGCATTGAGGTTCACGCTGGCAAAGCCCAAGGCCAGGCGATCGAAACTGCTCACGGTGTTGGTCTGGGCAAAGGCGCCGTAGCCGAACTCAATACGCTCGGCGTTGATATCCAGGCGCCCGCTGCCAGTGCCCGCCCCGCCGGCGATCACCGAGCCCGGTGGGGTGGTCGCGCCCTGCCAGATCAGGTTGGCGGTATGAATGTTGGCCACGTCGCCAGCGCCACCGGCACCGTAGATCGCCGGAGTGGAGAGCATCAGGTTGCTCAGCCGCGACTTACCCGTCAGTGGGTCATAGGTGTCCAGGGAGGTACTGCCGTAGAAGTTGAAACTGTCCCGCGCCGAGAGCTGCAGGGTTTCCAGGGCCGGCGCACCGAACTGTGAATCACCTTTGAGCAGGCGATCAAGAAGCGCCTGGGTGAGTGTCAGGCCGGCCGGCAACTGATTGGCCGCAGCGGCCGCGGCCAGGGCTTGGGCGCTGCCGAGGTTAATGGTGTTGACCCCCAGGTTGAGGTGACGGGTGCCGTAGCGCACCTGGTCGCCCAACTGGAAGGTATTGTTGGTCAACGCCACGATGCTGCCTTCGGAGTACAGCCCGGTTTGCCCGCTGCACAGGCCCGTGTCACACACACCGATGCTGATCCCGCCGCTGGGCACCGTCGTATTGAATGCAATGACATTGAGCAAGCCGTTGGACGCCGCCAGCATATTGGTGACTTTGTAGATAAAACCGTCACGAGCGTCGTAGCTGGCTTTGCCACGGCCGATGGTGTTGATGGATGCGCCCTGCTCCAGGACGATCGCGTTGGTGTCACTCAACAAAAAGATTTCCGGCGCTGCGAGCGTCACACCTTCCCGAAGCGTGACGGTGCTGTTGGCCCGACTCGTACCGCCCGCCAGGACGATGTAATTCCCGGACTGGCCATACGTAACTGCCGTCATCCCCCCCACCATCAAACGCGAGGCTCCCAAGGCGTTGAGGCTGTCATCGTTGAAGGTAATGCCGGAAAAACCGCTGGTTGCGGAACTGCCCGCCGCGACGACTTCAATACCCAGTTTGCTTGGATCAATCACCGCCACCGCGCCGCCATAGCCACCCGTCGCGGCCTCAAAACGGCCTATGCCCTGGAACGAAAACGCATCAGCGCCGCCCCCTGGCCGCAAGGCCAGTTTCAGGGTCTTGGCGTCGACGGCGAGCATCGGGCGTGGCACACCCTGTTTCGCAGCGTCGGCCATGGCGAACTGGGCGTAGCTGGTTTCGTTGTATTGGGAATAGCGACGCAAGGTATCGGCCGAGGTCAGAATCAACTGGCTGGCAACGCTGTTGCCGATCCCGGTGTTGGCGATGGACAAGCGCCCGGCGGTGGACCAGGAGCCATTGCGCATGCGCTGGGTGGCGGCATCACTGCCGAGACCGGCCAGGCCGTTGATCTCGACACGGAAAGCGCCGGGCATCAAGGCGTAGGTGGACGGCATCAGGGTATAAGTGCCCGCCGGCAGCCCCGGCACTCCGGCGCCGATGGTGACCTGCTGGCCCACCAACGGATCGACTGCGCCCTTCTCCGGCGCCACCGGTGCCGCGCCGGGCTGTACCCCGGGCACGATGGCGTAAATCGGGTTGGTGGCCAGGCCCGGCAACACAAAACCGCCATTGGCACCAAACTGCACCAGTGGGCTGTAGCGCGCATCCGTAGAGCCTCCGCGCCCGGAAACGAAACCGGCCCCCAGCAATTCGCCGCCGCCCGACAGGTCCAGGGTAGCCTCAGGCTGCACCTGCACCGACTGGCCGCCGAGAATCACCCCGACGCTGAGTTCCGCGTCCTGGTTGACCAGCCCGCCCTGGCCGACAAACGTCACGGTCTTGCCGTTGTACTTATAGACCTGCCCGTCCAGGGTGCCGCCATACGGCAGCACCAGGCCCCTGCCGCTCACCGACGTCACGCTGCCCGGCAGCAATTGCACCTGGCTGCTGCCCATGCTGCCGATATCGATCAACCCCAGGGGCGCCCGCACCACACCGCCCTGCCGCACCGTCGCGGCGCCCAGTTGCAGGCGCCCGAATGCCGAGTAAGGCACCGCGGCATCCGTGTTGCCGGTACGGCCAATGGTCAGGGTGCGCAGCGGGTCGAACGTGATGTTGAGGCTGTTGAATTCGCTCAGGTAGCCGGCAATGACCCGCGCACCGACCTCCGTGGCCGGATACAACTGCGCCGCCCGCAAGGTCATGTCGCCCTGGGTCAATAACTGGGTGCTGACCCTCAAGGCCACGCCGTCCGGGTTCGCACCCGCCAGGAAGCGCAGATCGCCCTGGCTGGTCAGGTTGACCTGATCAAAGCCGCGACGCTCAAGACCGACCAGGCTGTCGTCGGCCTGGCGCAGTTTGCCCTTGCTGCCAAACAACACGCTGCCGCGCACATCGATCAAGCTGCCGCTGGCATTGAACTGCGCCTCGGTGGCGCGCAGCGAGGGTAACGGCAACACCGACACCGGGTTCACGTAGAACTCCCGGGCCGGCGAATCCATGCCGGACAGCAGCAGAGACGGTGCCGACAGATTCACCCGGGCATTGGCTGCCGCGCCCTCACTGAGGTTGAAGGCACCGCTGTACAGGCGCAGGCTCTGGCCCATGTTCAAGGACACATCGCCGTCGAAACTCAACAGGCCGTTGCTCATCAATGCCAGGTTGTCGAAGCCGCCCGCACTGACCTGGTCGACGCCCAGGCGAGCGTGGCCGTATTCCAGGCTGTCGGCCGCGTCGGCGGCGGTGCCGGCGAGCGGGTGAGCCTGATGGGTCTGGCCGAGCACCAGTTCACGCACCTTCAGCACGCGATCCGTGACACTGCTCTTGGTGTAATACGGGCTGTCCAGCGCTACGTTCAGGCTGCCGCCCGCTGCGCCGGCACCGCCGGCCCGGGCCACCAGACTGCCGTCCAGGTACAAGCCATTGTTGGACGCCAGGCTGATGCTGCCGCCATTGCTGGCCACCCGGGTTGCGCCCTGCCCCGGCACATCCAACACCGCTTGCGTGCCCGACGCGTCCAGCCGGGCGCCCTCGCGTACCACCACAAACAGGTCGCTGGCAGTGACCGTGCCGGTGCTCAGGTTGATCTCGCCGCCGATGCTGATCTTGCCGCCGTCACGGACCAAACCGTATTGGCTTCCACGATTGTCCACGGCGGTCGCGGCCCGGGCGGCGACATCGATCAGTGCGTTTTCACCCAGCCAGATGGAGCGGCCGTGGCCAACCGCGTTGGCCGGCTCGAACGCGCGCGTGGTCAGGCCGTTCAGGTTGACGCTGCCACCCCAGGCATTGAGCGTGCCGTCGACCGTCAGTTGGCCGATGCTGCGCAGGTTGATCGACTGGCCCGGGTCGACGCTGATCACCGCGCCCTTGCCGACCACCAGCGCGGTTGTCGGCAGTTGCTCGGCAGGCGACTCCAGGTGGCCGGCGGAAAGGGTCAGGCTGGCGCCACGGCGTTGGCCGAGTACGCCCTTGCTCGCGTCTTCCTGGTAAAGCGGCGGGGTCCAGCGCTCCATCACGCTGGCCGCAGCGCCGCCGCCCGGCGTCGTGGCGGCCTGCTCCGAGAGCCGGTAGGCCGGCACGTTCACATCCACCTGAGTACCATCGGCGACCAGCAATCCTTCGTTGCCGGTGATGTCATAGGCCGAAAAACCCTTGTTGAAAAAATCCCCGGCCAACTGCAAGGTCTTGGCATCCGGCGCCTGCGGGCTCTGGCCGATCTGCACCTTGTTGGCCTGCAAGGTCAGGGTGCCGCCTGCGCTGACGCCATAGCCGCGAATCTCGGCGCCCAGGCCCAAAGCCCCCAGTGCGCCCACGGTCACGTCGCCGCCCTTGCCGCCCCGGACTTTGCCATCCAGGCCGATGGTCGCCCCGGACGACGTTTCCACCAGGCTGCCTGCCGCGAGGTTCACGTCGCCGGAGCTGCGCAACGACACCTTGCCACCGTTGATATACGCCACCCCGTCAGTGGCCGAGGGGTCCAGCGCCAGATTATTCCAGCGCCCGGAACTGTCCAGCTTGACTCCGGCGGCCACATCGAGCCGGCCGATGCCCGGCAGAATCACATCGCCAACGACATTGGAGCGATTGAGGTCGACCTGATTCAGCAGGTTGCCCGCGTTGATGCTGCCGCCGTGGGCCGTGAGGTTGGCATTGACTGAAACCACGGGGCCGAACAGGGTGATGTCGCCGCCGTCAGCCACCTTGAGTGCGCCATTGACGTCAATCTGCTGCTTTGCGCCGACCTTGATCGCGCCCAACCGGTAGCCATTGAGCTGGTCACTGTCGAGCACCAGTTTGCCCTGGCGTTCGGTCGGCAGCGCAGTGGCCAGGTCCAGGCCGTCGGCGATTTTTTGCGTGCTGCCCTCGATCAGCACCTGGTCGATGGTCGGGGTCAAGGCGTAGCGCAAGGTGCCGGTGGCCTTTGTGTACACCGGCGTGTACTGGCCAATGATCAACTGCGCCCGCTGGGCCATGGCCTGCTGTGACTGCTGATAACCATCAAGGTTGATATTCGGTGCCTGGGTCTGGCGATCGCCCTGGAATACATCGCTGATCAACTGGCCTTCCAGCACCGCGTTGGTGGTGCCCACCACCAGCTTGCCGGCGTCGCGGCCCACGGTGTAGCCCGCCTCGTAGCGGCTTTGCTGGGCCACCAGCGGGTTGTAGTAGAAATCGCTGCGGCCCCAGCGGACGCTGGTGTCTTCAAAGCCCTTGTAGATCCCCGCGTAGAGAATGTCCCCGGGGGCTTTCGACAGCTCATAGAGCTGGCCGTCAGGCCCCTTGAGCCAGGTCTGGCGGATGTAGCCGGCCTGCACATCGACGGTGCCGCCCGACAGATTGACCTGGGCACCCTGCTGGGTCACCACGTCCTTGCCGGTGAACGTCACAGTGCCGCCCTGGGCCATCCACTCGCCGACCGAGTGGCCCTGGGTGCCCAGGTAACCGCCGACTTCCAGCAGCCCGCCGGCGGTGTACCAGCGGTCCGTCGCATAGCCGTTGGTGCCGGCCGGGACGAACACCAGGTCCCGCAGGTCGACCCATACATCGTTGTTGATCAATTGCCCGCCGTCACGGTTGGCGGGCGCGTCGCGCTGTTCGTTGCCCTGCACGTTGATCTTGATGTTGTTGGCTTCCATCGCCACCTTGACGCCAATCGCGCCGGCCACGTCGATCATCGCGCCGTCACGCACCAGGCTGCGCTGGCCGGCACTGACCGCCACCTGGCCGCCGGTGGCCAGGGTGATCGAGCCTTTCTGGAAATCCACGGTGCCGCCGCTGACGATCTCGATCCGCGATTGGTCGGTGCGGTCGGCCACCGCACTGAGGTTGTTGAACTGGCCGGTGATCAGGTTGGCAGGCAAGCCGTCGAGCTTGATCAGGCCGTTGTCCTTCTGGCTGTTGAGGGCGGTGCTGCCGCTGGCGTCCAGCAGGATCGCCGTGGTACTGCCCTCGCCCAGGGTCACGCTGGCGCTGGTGTCGCTGGCGGCGTTGAGCAAGTGAATCGTGCCGCGGGTATCCACCGAGGTGCTGGCCAGGGCCACGCCGTTCTGCTGCACCTGGTGCCCGGTGAGGGTGATGTCGCCGGTCGACGCCATGATCAGGCCGCTGTTGCTGACCTTGCCCGACGTGCTGCCGGCCTTGAGGCTGGTGGCCACTTCATTGCCACGGGTGGTGGAGCGGTCGTTGCCGGTGGTGCCGACGCCCTTGCGGATATAAAAACTGTCGCCGGCGGCCAGGGTGGCCTGGCCCCTGGCGGTGATGATGCTGCCGGCGTTCTCGACCTCCGAGCCGAGCAGCAAGGCGTAGCCACCGGCGTCGGTAGAGGTGGCCGGGTTGTGAGTCTGGATCAACGCGCCGCGCTGCACCTCGACCTTGCCCGCCGCGTCGGTGAAAGTCGGCTGGGTGCCGTTGGCATCCACATAGATCCCGCGTTGGGTGAATTGGTCATCGGTGATGGTGGCGGCGGCCGCCACCAGGTTGCGCACATTGACCTGGCTGCTGCCGCTGAAGATCACCCCGTTGCGGTTCATGATCATCACTGTGCCAGGGGCGTTGATCTGGCCCTGGATTTCGCTGGGGCGCGCGTTGGGGTCGTTGACACGGTTGAGCACGGCCCAATTCGATTGCTGCTGGAAATCGACCGTGGTGTTGCGTCCGACGTTGAAGGTTTCCCAGTTGAGGATCGCCTTGTCGGCGGTCTGCTCGATAGTCACCGTGGTCTTGCCACCGGACTGGCTCTGGGTCGGGCCCTTGGCGTTGGTCCAGCCCTGGGTCAGGCTGTTGTCCACCTGCAAGCCGCCCTTGCCGAGGCCGTCGGGAATCGTCGAGACCTGGCCGAGCGCCGCTTGCCGGCCAGCGGCCTGGGCGGCCTGCTGGGCCGCAATCGCCGCGACACTGTTGTTGAGCGTGCTGATGGAACGTGACAACTGCTGGTTCGCCCGCGCCTGCTGATTCAACGACGGAATCCCCGGCACCTGCGCCCCGTTGAGGCGGGCCGCTGTCGCCGCCTGGGAGGCACCCTTGTCGGCAAACCAGCCGGAGCTGAACGCTGTCGCCGCGTGGGCGCTGCCTGCCACCATGAACAAGGCAATCGCCTGGGCCAGGGGTTTGAGGCGCAGGATCGTCTGGCCGCCAGGGCCTTGGGCATTCAGGTTGACCGGTGGTTTGCAGCGGACCATCAGGAAGCTTCCTTCTTTGTTTTTGCCCATGGGGAACTGGCGACGTGCGTCACGTATGGGAGTTAGGCGGTTGGCGAGGGGCGGGACTGAACTTCTGTCATGGAAAGTTCATGTAAGGCTGATAGCCGAGCCGCAAACGCAAAAATCAGCAACGGCACAGGCCGTTGCTGATCGGGTGTTGCCGGTCGGTAAAAGCGTGGGTTACAGCGGACGACCGATGGCGTTGCAGACATCAGACTTGCCGATGCTCAGCGCGCTGGTTGCGGTAACGAAGTTGCTGGTGATCGCGGCTTTCCAGGCAGCTGGCAGTGGCACGAAGCGGTTGGCCTTGATCGCGTTGTCGTTGCTGTTCAAGGCGCTGGCACCGAAGTGACGGGTGAAGAACGCACGCACTTGCGAGGTCTGGGTGGCGTCGGCGTAGCACTGGCTGAAGATCAGGTTGGTGAAGCCCAGGATCGGATAACCGCTGCTTGGGTAAGGCACGACGCTTGGATCGTTGGCATCGGCGGCGGCAGCAAACACCGGTACCCAGGCGTTCTGGTTGGCGACGTTGGCAGCAGCCGGTACGGGCACAGCAGCGATGGCGGCGGAAACGTTATCAGGGGCTGGAGAAACACCGGCGACCTTGGCCACTTTGGTGGCGTCATCCAGGCCAGCCAAGGTAGGCGCGGCATAGTCCGGGCTCATGTAGGTGATGCGACCATCACCGGCGTTCAGCGCGGTCATCACGCCTTGGCTGGTCACGGCAGGCACGGCGCCTGGTGGCACGCCGAAGCTGTCCGCGAAGTTGGTGGTGACCACAAATTTCTTGGACTCATTGACGCACTTGGCCGCCAGGAAACGGGTGAACAGCTCGGTGGTGCCACTGGCTTCGTTACGGTAAACCACCACGATGTTACCGGTGCGACCGGTAGCCGGGAGTTGGTTCCAGGTGGTGATGCGGCCCGAGAACACGCCGCACAGTTGATCAACGCTCAGGTCAACTGCGTTGGTACCGGCCTTGTTGAATGGAATGGCAACCGAAGTGGCGACCGAAGGCACTTGAATCAGCTTGCCCCAGGTCGCTTGTTTGGTGGAGGCGTAGGTGGACAGTTCAGTCGAGGTCAGCTTCGAGTCGCTGCCCGCCCAGTGAACGTTCTTGGTGCCGGTGCCGAACTGGCTGTAGTCGTTGTTCAGGAACGCCAGTTTGCCCTTGCCGCTGCCCACGCCGATGTACGGGGCGAAACCGGCGGTCAATACGCCGGAGGTCTGGTACAGCGGTTGTGGCAGGGTGGCGCCGCCGCCGTTGATGTCTGCCATGGCAGCCTGGGCCGAGCACAGTGCAGCGAGGGTCATGGATACCGCGAGAACGTTGCGCTTAAACATGAAGAAGCTCCTTTCGTCGTGTTTGTACGTTGGGGTAGATGACGCTATGGCTTCGGTCCCGGGCTGTGTTCCGGGGGGTACCCAGGGGTGAGGCCATGGGTATGAAATTTCGCAGCATCCGATGACAGCTAAAGGAAAAAACCTCGGGAGGAACGGCTTGATTTTTAAAAAGATTCTCGGGTGTTTTGGTCACACTTTTGAGCGGTTTGGGGGTGAGGTGACAGCGAGGTTTCAGCGCGGATTTCGAGGACCGGGCTGGAGGCGTTACGGGCCGTGTGGTGGGGTTGGGCAGATGACAGAATGAGGAACCCGAGGTTGGGACCCGCGTGTCGGGCGCGCGAAAATAGTCTTGAAGAAACGCAGTTCAAATGTGGGAGCGGGCTTGCTCGCGAAAGCGGTGGATCAGGCGCGACATGTGTTGACTGACACACCGCTTTCGCGAGCAAGCCCGCTCCCACCTTTTTGACCGCGTTCCGTCAGCAGTCAGGTCACCAGTTGGTTGATTTCGATGATCGGCAGCAGCACGGCCATGACGATGACCAGCACAACGGCCCCCATCACCACGATCATCAGTGGCTCAAGCAACGCCGTCATGCCCATCGCCCGACGCTCGATATCCCGCGACAGGGTTTGCGCCGCGCGTTCGAGCATCGGCGGCAGCGAGCCGGTTTTTTCGCCGCTGGCGATCAGGTGGATCAGCACGGGCGGAAAGACCTTTTCCACCGCCAGCGCAGGAGCCAGGTTGACGCCCTCGCGCACCTTGGCGGTGGCATCTGTGACGCACTGGCTCAAGCGGTCGTTGGACAAGGTCTGGCGCGCCGCTTCCAGGGCGCGCAACAACGGCACGCCCGCCCCGCCGAGAATCGCCAGGGTCGAGGCAAACCGCGCGGTGTTGAGGCCCAGTACAAAACGCCCGATCAACGGCAGGCGCAACACCCGGCTGTGCCAGCTCAACCGTGCCACGGGGTTGCGCAGGTACAGGCGCCAGCTCCAGAAACCACCCACGATCCCGGCAAAACACAGCCAGCCCCAGGCGCGGATAAAGTCACTCGCATTGAGCATCGCCAACGTCAGGCCCGGCAGGTCCTGGCGGGCCTGGGAAAACGCACTGACCACCTGCGGCACCACGTAGCTGAGCAGGAAAATCACAATGCCGATGGACACCAGCCCCACCACGCCCGGGTAGATAAACGCCGTGAGGATCTTGCCTCGCAGGTTATTGCGTTCCTCGATGTAGTCGGCGAGGCGCTCCATGACCTGGGCCAGGTCGCCGGACTCCTCCCCCGCCGCGATCAGCGCCCGATAGATCGACGGAAAGTCCCGGGGCCGGGCGGCCAACGCATCGGCCAGGCGCATGCCGCTGCGCACATCGGCGCGCACCGCGCTCAAGGTCTGGGCAATGTGTTTTTTCTCGGCTTGCTCCACCGTGGCGCTCAACGCGGCCTCCAGTGGCAAGCTCGCACCGAGCAGGCTCGCCAGCTGGCGCGTGGCCCAGGCCAGGTCATTGTCCGAGAGCTTGGCGCTGAACCGGCTGCCACCGCCGGCACGCTCGCTGTTGTTCTCGACCTGCACCCGCAAGGCCGTCAGGCCACGGCTGCGCAGGTTGGCAAAGGCGCCGCTCTGGCTGTCTGCCTCAAGGTGCCCGGACTCCAGCTTGCCGCTGGCGTCGGCGGCTTCGTAGCGGTATCGGTTCATCAGGCGTCCCGTGTTACGCGCAGGATTTCTTCGGGGGCGGTGGCGCCGCTGCGTACCCAGCGTTCGCCATCCTCACGCATGCTGAACATGCCGGCGCGGCGTGCGGCGGCCTTCAAGGCCTGCTCGCCGGCGCCCTGGTGGATCAGCCCGCGCAGCTCGTCGTCGATGCAGAACAATTCATGGATACCGGTACGCCCGCTGTAACCGATCTGGCTGCACTGCGCGCACCCGACAGGCCGCCAGGTGCCGGGCGCGGCCGGGTCTTCCTGCTTGCAGTGCGGGCACAGCCGGCGCACCAGGCGCTGGGCCAATACGCCGAGCAGTGACGAGGCCAGCAGGAACGGTTCGACGCCCATGTCGATCAAGCGGTTGACCGCCGAGACGGCGTCGTTGGTGTGCAGGGTGGCGAGCACCAAGTGGCCCGTGAGCGAGGCCTGGACGGCAATTTGTGCGGTCTCCAGGTCGCGGATTTCGCCGATCATGATGATGTCCGGGTCCTGGCGCAGGATTGCCCGCAGGGCCAGGGCGAAGGTCATGTCGATCTTGGCGTTGACCTGGATCTGGCTGATGCCCGGCAGGTCGTATTCCACCGGGTCTTCGACGGTCAGGATATTGCTGGCGCTCGCATCCAGCCGGGCCAGGGCGGCGTAGAGGCTGGTGGTCTTGCCGCTGCCGGTGGGGCCGGTGACCAGCACGATGCCGTGGGGTTGGCGGATCAGGGTGTCGAGTTTGGCCAGGACGGCGGGGTCCATGCCGAGGGTTTCCAGTTGCAGGCGGCCGGCTTGTTTGTCCAGCAGGCGCATCACTACGCGCTCGCCATGGCCGGTGGGCACGGTGGAGACGCGGATATCAATGGGGCGACCGGCCACGCGCAGGGCGATGCGGCCGTCCTGGGGCAGGCGTTTTTCGGCGATATCGAGTTGGGCCATGATCTTGATGCGTGAGACCAGGGCGCCGTGCAGGGCCTTGCGCGGGGACACCACGTCACGCAGGGTGCCGTCGACGCGGTAGCGCACCACGGAGTGGGTTTCGTAGGGTTCGATGTGGATGTCGCTGGCTTCGTCGCGGGCGGCCTGGGTGAGCAAGGCGTTGATCATGCGGATCACCGGGGCGCCGTCCTGGGTGTCGAGCAGGTCGGTGATTTCGGGGATGTCTTGCATGAGGCGGTCGAGGTCGACTTCGTTTTCGGCGGCGCCCACGACGGCGGCGGCGCTGCCGGTGTCGGCGTAGGCAGTGGCCAGGAGGCCGTCGAGTTCGTCGTCGCGCACCTGGATGAGGTGGGTTTGGCCGAACTGGCGGTGGACTTCGCTGATGGACCAGCCGGGGGTGGAGGGGCAGATGGTCAGCGTCGGGCCCTGGGTTCCCGGGTGGAGGAGGATGCGTTGGGATTTGGCCCAGGCGTAGGGCAGGAGGCTCATGCTTTTGGGCTTCGTTTGGTTGAGTACATATCCATTCCTTCGGTTACGGCTTCGATTGGTTCCGCTCTT
>NZ_JACAPW010000020.1:0-112095 GCF_013385495.1 Pseudomonas sp. F8002
GCCGAGTGGTGGGGCAAGAGCGTTTTGCTTACTTTTGCGCTTTTCAAAAGTGAGCCGCTGTAAGAGCGGAACCAATACAAGCCATCACCCAAAAAACGGATATACACACACACCAAACAGCGCCCCCCATTGGCCAAACCAGTCAACCAAGTTGAAAGCTTTGACCATTGCCCACCCACCGCTCTAGAGCGACTATTTCACCGGTCTACGTACCCATCCTGAAAATAAAAAACACACAGGGATTTGAAGCGATGCGTGATTACTCGGCTGCCACCACCCAGTTCAACTACCAACACACCGTCGACGCCGCCTTGTCGGGCAACCTGCAGGCCCTCAACGCCTGCGTCGAATGCTGCGACCGCCACGCATTACCTGGCCGCATCGCACTGTTCTGGGAGGGCAAGGAGGGCCGCAGCGCCACCGTCACCTTCACCCAACTGCAAGACCAGGCCGCACGCTTCGCCAACTTCCTCCTGGCCCAGGGCGTCAATCGCGGCGACAAGGTGGCAGGCCTCCTGCCACGCACCGCCGAGTTGCTGGTGGTCGTCCTCGCCACCTGGCGCATCGGCGCGGTCTATCAGCCGCTGTTCACCGCCTTCGGCCCCAAGGCCATCGAACACCGCCTGAACAGCTCCGGCGCCGCGCTGGTGGTGACCGATGCAGTAAACCGTCCCAAACTGACGGAAGTGGCCGACTGTCCGACCATTGTCACCGTCGCCGGCCCCAACGGCGAAGGCATCGTGCGCGGCGATTTCAGCTTCTGGGCCGAACTGCCCAACTATTCCAACCTCTGCGAACCCGTATTGCTGGGCGCCGACGACCCGTTCCTGCTGATGTTCACCTCAGGCACCACCGGCCCGTCGAAAGCCCTCGCCGTGCCGCTCAAGGCAATCGTCGCGTTCCAAAGCTACACCCGCGACGCCGTCGACCTGCGCCCCGAAGACGCATTCTGGAACGTCGCCGACCCGGGCTGGGCCTACGGCATCTATTTCGGCGTGACCGGCCCCTTGTCCATGGGCCACCCGATCACCTTCTACGATGGCCCGTTCACCCTCGAAAGCACCTGCCGCGTCATCAACAAATACGGGATTACCAACCTCACCGGTTCTCCCACCGCCTACCGCCTGCTGATCGCCGGGGGCGAGCAGTTCGCCAAGTCGATCAAGGGCAAGCTGCGTATTGTCAGCAGCGCCGGCGAGCCATTGAACCCGGAAGTGATCCGCTGGTTCGCCGATAACCTCGGCGTGACCATCCACGACCACTACGGCCAGACCGAGCTGGGCATGGTGCTGTGCAATCACCATGGCCTGGAGCATCCGGTGCACGTTGGCTCCGCGGGCTTTGCCTCGCCGGGCCATCGCATTGTGGTGCTGGACGACAACCATCAGGAGTTGCCCGCCGGCCAACCGGGCATCCTCGCCATCGACCGCGAGCAATCGCCGATGTGCTGGTTTGCCGGTTATGACGGCGTCAAGACCAAGGCCTTCGTCGGCAAGTACTACCTCAGCGGCGATACGGTGGAGCTGAACCCCGATGGCAGCATCAGCTTTGTCGGGCGCAGCGACGATGTGATCACCACCTCCGGCTATCGCGTGGGGCCGTTCGACGTAGAGAGCGCCTTGATCGAGCATCCGGCCGTGGTGGAAGCCGCCGTAGTGGGCAAGCCGTGTCCGGAACGCACCGAGATCGTCAAGGCGTTTGTGGTGCTCAGCGAGCAGTACCGCGCCGAGCCGGCCCTGGCCGAAGAGCTGCGCCAGCACGTGCGCAAGCGCCTGGCCGCTCACTCGTACCCGCGGGAAATCGAATTTGTCAGCGAGCTGCCCAAGACCCCGAGCGGCAAGCTGCAACGCTTCATTTTGCGTAATCAGGAAATTGCCAAGGCCCAGGCGGCCACGGCGTGACC
Source organism: Pseudomonas sp. F8002 (assembly GCF_013385495.1). NCBI lineage: Bacteria > Pseudomonadati > Pseudomonadota > Gammaproteobacteria > Pseudomonadales > Pseudomonadaceae > Pseudomonas > Pseudomonas sp. F8002. The sequence goes on from NZ_JACAPW010000020.1 coordinate 1,904, forward strand.
CATTCTTCAAGGAAACAATGATGCAGATTGAGAACAAGGTTTTTCTGGTCAGCGGTGGCGCTTCAGGCCTCGGCGCGGCAACCGCCGAGATGCTCGTGGCGGCCGGTGCCAAGGTGATGCTGGTGGACCTGAACGCCGACGCAGTGGCCGCCCAGGCGCAAAAGCTCGGCGCGCAGGCCCGCAGCGTAGTCGCCGATATCAGCCAGGAAGCCGCTGCCGAAGCGGCGGTACAGGCCACCGTCGCCGCCTTTGGCGGTTTGCATGGGTTGGTCAACTGTGCCGGTGTGGTGCGGGGCGAGAAAATCCTCGGCAAAAATGGCCCGCACGTGCTGGCCAACTTCGCCCAGGTGATCAACGTCAACCTGATCGGCAGTTTCAACCTGCTGCGCCTGGCTGCAGCGGCTATCGCTGAAACCGAGGCGAATGCCGATGGCGAGCGCGGTGTGATCATCAATACCGCTTCAGTGGCAGCGTTTGACGGCCAGATCGGCCAGGCGGCCTATGCCGCTTCCAAGGGCGCGATTGCCAGCCTGACCCTGCCGGCGGCCCGCGAACTGGCGCGCTACGGGATTCGGGTGATGACCATCGCCCCCGGTATTTTTGAAACTCCGATGATGGCGGGCATGACGCCGCAAGTGCGCGAATCCCTCGCCGCCGGCGTGCCATTCCCGCCGCGCCTGGGCAAACCGGGCGAGTACGCCGCGCTGGTGCGGCATATCATTGAAAACAGCATGCTCAACGGCGAGGTGATCCGTCTCGACGGGGCCTTGCGCATGGCAGCCAAATAAGGAAATTTTCATGACTGATCCAATCGTTATTGTCAGCGCGGTACGCACCCCGATGGGCGGGTTCCAGGGCGATCTCAAAGGCCTCACCGCTCCGCAACTGGGCGCTGCGGCGATTCGTGCAGCGGTCGAACGCGCCGGTATCGCTTCCGATGCCGTGGATGAAGTGCTGTTCGGTTGCGTGCTGCCCGCCGGCCTCGGCCAGGCGCCGGCACGCCAGGCGGCGCTGGGTGCTGGCCTGGACAAGTCCACGCGCTGCACCACCCTCAACAAGATGTGCGGCTCGGGCATGGAATCCACGATCCTGGCCCATGACGCGTTGCTGGCAGGCAGCATGGAGGTGGCCATCGCCGGTGGCATGGAGAGCATGTCCAACGCGCCGTACCTGCTGGACCGCGCCCGCAGCGGCTATCGCATGGGCCACGGCCGGGTGCTCGACCACATGTTCCTCGACGGCCTTGAAGACGCCTACGACAAGGGCCGCCTGATGGGCACCTTTGCCGAGGACTGCGCCGAGCACAACGGCTTTTCCCGCGAGGCCCAGGACGCGTTCGCGATTGCGTCCCTGACCCGTGCGCAACAGGCGATCACCGACGGCAACTTCATCGCCGAAATCGTCCCGGTGCAGGTCACCGTGGGCAAGGAACAGAAAACCATCATCCACGACGAGCAGCCGCCGAAAGCCAAGCTGGACAAGATCGCCACCCTGAAGCCGGCCTTCCGTGAAGGCGGCACGGTGACGGCCGCCAACTCCAGTTCGATTTCCGACGGTGCGGCGGCGCTGCTGCTGATGCGCCAGTCCGAAGCGCACAAGCGCGGGCTCAAGCCTCTGGCGGTGATCCATGGCCACGCGGCGTTTGCCGATGAGCCTGGCCTGTTCCCGGTAGCGCCGGTGGGGGCGATCCGCAAGCTGATGAGCAAGACCGGCTGGAACCTCGACGAAGTCGACCTGTTTGAAATCAACGAAGCCTTTGCCGTGGTCAGCCTGGTGACCATGAGCAAGCTGGAGATTCCCCACAGCAAGGTCAACATCCATGGCGGTGCCTGTGCCCTGGGCCATCCGATTGGCGCGTCCGGCGCGCGGATCCTGGTAACCCTGCTTTCGGCCCTGCGCCAGAAAGGCCTCAATCGCGGCGTTGCAGCGATCTGCATCGGCGGCGGTGAAGCCACGGCCATGGCCGTTGAATGCCTGTACTAAGGAACACCTATGCTGCCGAATGACGAACAACTGCAAATCAGCGAAGCCGCCCGGCAATTTGCCCAGGAACGCCTCAAACCGTTCGCGGCCGAGTGGGACCGCGAGCATCGCTTTCCCAAGGAAGCCATTGGTGAAATGGCCGAGCTGGGCTTTTTCGGCATGCTGGTCCCGGAGCAATGGGGCGGCTGTGATACCGGCTACCTGGCCTACGCCATGGCCCTGGAAGAGATCGCTGCCGGTGACGGCGCCTGCTCGACCATCATGAGCGTGCACAACTCCGTGGGCTGCGTGCCGATCCTCAAGTTCGGCAATGATCAACAGCGCGAGCAGTTCCTCAAGCCCCTGGCCAGTGGTGCGATGCTCGGTGCGTTTGCCTTGACCGAGCCCCAGGCCGGTTCCGACGCCAGCGGCCTGAAAACCCGTGCCCGGCTGGAGGGCGATCACTACGTCTTGAATGGCTGCAAGCAGTTCATCACCTCCGGGCAAAACGCCGGGATCGTGATTGTGTTTGCAGTCACCGATCCGGCTGCCGGCAAACGCGGCATCAGCGCCTTTATCGTGCCCACCGACTCGCCGGGCTACAGCGTCGCGCGGGTCGAGGACAAGCTCGGCCAGCATGCTTCCGACACCTGCCAGATCCTGTTTGAGGATGTGCAGGTGCCGGTGGCCAATCGTTTGGGCGAGGAGGGCGAAGGCTACCGGATCGCCCTGGCCAACCTCGAAGGCGGGCGTGTCGGCATTGCTTCGCAGGCGGTGGGCATGGCGCGGGCGGCATTTGAAGCGGCCCGGGACTACGCCCGCGAGCGGGAAAGCTTTGGCAAGCCGATCATCGAGCACCAGGCCGTGGCCTTCCGCCTGGCGGACATGGCGACGCAAATCGCCGTGGCCCGGCAGATGGTGCATTACGCCGCCGCCCTGCGTGACAGCGGCAAGCCGGCGCTGGTGGAAGCGTCCATGGCCAAGCTGTTTGCTTCGGAAATGGCCGAAAAGGTCTGCTCGGCAGCCTTGCAAACCCTCGGCGGTTACGGTTACCTGAGCGACTTTCCCCTGGAGCGGATCTACCGCGATGTGCGGGTCTGCCAGATTTACGAAGGCACCAGCGATATTCAACGCATGGTCATTTCACGCAATCTCTGAGGAGTCTCTATGAGTTACGAAAGCATTTTGCTGGACGTGCAGGGCCGGGTCGGGCTGATCACCCTCAATCGCCCGCAAGCGCTGAACGCCCTGAACGCGCAACTGGTCAGCGAGCTGAACCAGGCGCTGGACAGCCTGGAAGCCAACCCGGAAATCGGCTGCATCGTGCTGACCGGCTCGAAAAAAGCCTTTGCCGCCGGTGCCGACATCAAGGAAATGGCCGAGCTGACCTACCCGCAGATCTACCTCGACGACCTGTTCAGCGACAGCGATCGCGTGGCCAACCGCCGCAAGCCGATCATTGCGGCGGTCAACGGGTTTGCCCTGGGTGGCGGCTGTGAACTGGCCTTGATGTGCGACTTCATCCTGGCGGGCGACAACGCCAAGTTTGGCCAGCCGGAAATCAACCTCGGCGTGCTGCCGGGCATGGGCGGCACCCAGCGCCTGACCCGCGCCGTGGGCAAGGCCAAGGCCATGGAAATGTGCCTGACCGGGCGCTTTATCGATGCGGTGGAAGCCGAGCGCTGCGGGATCGTCGCGCGCATCGTGCCGGCGGATGAGCTGTTGGACGAAGCATTGAAAGTCGCGACCCTGATCGCCGGCAAGTCGGTGCCCATCAGCATGATGGTCAAGGAAAGCGTGAACCGTGCGTTTGAAGTGAGCCTGTCCGAAGGCGTGCGCTTTGAGCGCCGGGTGTTCCACGCGGCGTTTGCCACGCTGGATCAGAAGGAAGGCATGGCGGCGTTTGTGGCCAAGCGTGCGCCGGAGTTCAAGGACAAGTAAACACTGTCCTGAAACGCTGAAGATCAAAAAATGTGGGAGCGGGCTTGCTCGCGAAGGCGGTATTACAGTCACTCGATGTATCGACTGATCCACCGCCTTCGCGAGCAAGCCCGCTCCCACATTGGTTATGCGAAATACCTGTTACAGCGGGTAGTTTTTCAACTCCCTGGCAATCACCATCCGCTGAATCTCGCTGGTGCCTTCGTAAATCTGAGTAATCCGCGCATCCCGGTAGTAACGCTCCACCGGGTAATCCTCCAGATAGCCATAACCCCCATGAATCTGCATGGCTGAAGAGCACACCTTCTCGGCCATTTCCGAGGCAAAGTAAACACTGCCCTGAAACGCTGAAGATCTAAAAATGTGGGAGCGGGCTTGCTCGCGAAGGCGGTATTACAGTCACCCGATGTATCGACTGATCCACCGCCTTCGCGAGCAAGCCCGCTCCCACATTGGTTATGCGAAATACCTGTTACAGCTGGTAGTTTTTCAACTCCCTGGCAATCACCATCCGCTGAATCTCGCTGGTGCCCTCGTAAATCTGGGTAATCCGCGCATCCCGGTAGTAACGCTCCACCGGGTAGTCCTCCAGATAGCCATAACCCCCATGAATCTGCATGGCTGAAGAGCACACCTTCTCGGCCATTTCCGAGGCAAACAACTTGGCCTGGGAGGCCTCCGACAGGCACGGCTTGCCCGCACTGCGCAATCGGGCGGCGTGCAGGATCAGCAGGCGCGCCGCATTCAGGCGGGTTTGCATGTCGGCCAGCAAGTTGGCCACGCTTTGGTGCTCGATGATCGCCTTGTCGAACTGCACCCGGTCACGGGCATAGGCCAGCGCGGCCTCAAAGGCGGCACGGGCGATACCCAGCGCCTGGGCGGCAATCCCGATGCGTCCGCCTTCGAGGTTGGACAGGGCGATGGCCAGGCCCTTGCCGCGTTCACCCAGCAGGTTGGCTTCCGGTACGGTGCACTGGTTGAGGGTGACGGCGCAGGTGTCCGAGGCACGAATGCCCATCTTGTGTTCGGTACGGTCCACCACGAAGCCCGGGGTGTTGGTCGGCACCAGGAACGCCGAGATGCCTTTCTTGCCCAGTTCAGGGTCGGTCACTGCAAACACGATCGCCAGCTTGGCGCGCTTGCCGTTGCTGACAAACTGCTTGGCGCCGTTGATCACCCACTGGCCGTCCCGCAGTTCGGCACGGGTGCGCAGGTTGTGCGCTTCGGAACCGGCCTGGGGTTCGGTCAGGCAGAAGCAACCGATGGCCTGGCCGCTGGCCAGTTCCGCCAGCCAGGTTTCCTTTTGTGCTTGTGAGCCGTAGTTGAGGATTGGCCCGCAACCCACTGAATTATGGATACTCATCAGTGCGCCGGTAGCGCCGTCGCCAGCGGAAATCTCTTCCACTGCCAGGGCGTAGGCCACGTAGTCGACGTAGGTGCCGCCCCATTCTTCAGGCACCACCATGCCCAGCAAACCCAACTCGCCCATCTTGGCGACCAGGGCATCGTCGATCCAGCCGGCCTTTTCCCAAGCCTGGGCGTGGGGGGCGATTTCGCCACGGGCAAAGTCCCGCGCCATGTCGCGGATCATCACTTGTTCTTCTGTAAATTCAATATCTTGCATGACTTAGTTCCCGTTCTTGTCGAAGTCGCGGAAGAAGCTTTCGACATGATCAGCCTCCAACGCCTGCAGGGTTGGAGGGTTCCAGCGAGGGGTTTTGTCCTTGTCGATCAGCAGGGCGCGGACGCCTTCGATCAGGTCGCCACGGGCAAACCATTGGCGGTCCAGGTGCAGTTCCAGGGCAAAGCACTGCTCCAGCGGCAGGTGGCGCCCGCGACGCAGCATCTGCAGGGTCACGGCCATGGCCAGGGGGGAGCGCGTCTGCATCAGGCTGGCGGTGGTCAATGCCCAGTCATGGCTGTCGGCGACGGTGACTTGCTGCAATTGCTCGACGATGCTCGGCACGTCCGGCAAGGCAAAGAAGTGATCGATGGCTGGGCGTAGCGCCGCCAGGGGGGCGTCGGGCAATTGTTGCACCGCGAGGCTGGCCAGCAGGCCTTGCAGGTCCTTGAGGGGAGAATCGTGCCATTCCAGGCGGTCCAGGCGCTGGTCGAGGTCGGCGAGCCGGGCGCTGTCGAGGTACCAGTCCGCCAGGCCGCAATACAGGGCGTCGGCGGCGCGAATCTGCACGCCGGTCACCCCGAGGTAGATCCCCAGTTCCCCGGGAACGCGCGGCAGGAAATAGCTGCCGCCCACGTCAGGGAAATACCCGATGGCCACCTCGGGCATTGCCAGGCGGCTGCGGTCGGTGACCACCCGCAGGTCGGCGCCTTGCACCAGGCCCATGCCACCGCCAAGGACGAAGCCGTCCATCAGTGCCAGGACCGGTTTGCGATAGTTATGAATGGCGAGGTCGAGGGCGTATTCCTCGACGAAGAAGTCTTCGTGGAGGGTATCGCCGCTCTTGAAGCTGTCGTACAGCGAGCGAATGTCGCCGCCGGCGCAGAAGGCTTTTTCACCGGTACCGCGCAACACCACGGCATGCACCTGGGGATCGACCGCCCACGCGTGCAAATGCCGGCTGAGGCTGCGGACCATGTCCAGGGTAATGGCGTTAAGGCCGGCGGGGCGATTGAGGGTCAGGTGGCCTATGTGGTTGCGTACGTGCGCCAGGACCTCGTCGTGCACGACCCCGGCGCTGCTTGCTTCGGATGAAACCTGAGCAGTCATCTCTAACTCCCTGCTTTTATTGTTCTTTATCAAGATGTTCGTAGGCGAACCATCTCGCGATCGTACCAGTGCAAATTTGCCCAGTACAAGTCGGAATCATGCAGGTCGTTTTTGCATTTTTGCCCTAGGGATGATGCCGGCCCTAGCGTTGGAAAACCGCGCCGATCGTCCGTCGCCGGGCATAGCGTTCGCTGGCCTGGATCAGTTCTTCCAGTTCCTGCGGTGTCACGTCCAGGAACTGCTCGCGCTCGGCCAGGGCCTGCTTGAGGTCTTCGGCGCTGATGCCTGAGTTTTCGATGGCCGTTGGCATGAAGTTCGGCACAGCGGGCTCGCTGGCTCCCTTGGGATAACGCGTGCGGGTTGCGTTGTTATAGGCCAGTGCGCAGGCCAGCAAGGCAGCGGCGCCCAGCATCACTGCGCCCAGTTCGTGCCAGCCCATGGCAATCGAGGCAGGGTCAGCCAGCACCAGGCTCATGGCCAGGCCGCCCGCCGGTGGATGCAGGCAGCGCAGCCAGCAGATCAGGATCACGGTCATCCCGGCAGCCAGGCATGCGCTGCCCAGCGTTCGGCCCAATACCCGGGCCACCAGCAGCGCAACGATCCCGGCACACAGGTAGCTGCCGATGATCGACCAGGGCTGGGCCAGCGCGCCGGAGGATACGGCAAACAGCAGCACCGCCGAGGCTCCCAGCGGGCCTATCAGGTGCAGGGCCACCTCGGTGCCGAACACCTGGGCGCATACCCAGACGCTGAACAGTGTGCCCAGGGCCATGCCGATGGCGGCACGACTCCATTCGGCAGGGCGGGTATTGATGGCAGCGGGTAACCAGCGAGCGAGCATTGACAGAGGGTCCATAAAAAGCGGGCGAAAAAAAAGGCTTGCCTGGTTTCCCGGAAAAGCCCTTTAAAGAAGTTCCTGCATTTGGGGGAGGAACCTGCGCAGTGTGCCAATCGATGAAGACTGCTGCCAATGCATATTAATGCAGGTCAAGTGCAGTATTTTTGCAGTAAAGCGCGTCAGCCAAACGGTATCAGGCGGGTTGGCGGTGGCATGGGGTTGCTGATCTTGCCCAGCACACGGTCATCGGTTTCCTCGTTGATCAGCAGGTTTTGTACATTTTCCCGCAGCGATGGATTGTTGGCCAATGGCCCCTTGAGCACCACCAGCGCATCACGCAGTTCCATGAGCCGATCCAGTTGCGGCAGCGGGATGTAACCCGCATTGACTTTGTCGCAGGACAAAGGCGAAACAGCGTCAGAGGTTGAAGGGTCGGGCAATCGATGGTCGGACACAAAACATTCCTCTAAATGAAATAAACGGCAGCGCTAAATGCTGTTTAAAACGTCGTTATTGTTATTTCGACTATTCGTTTAAGCGGGGCATGTCTTGATTGATGGCTTGCTGCTACGTTCGTCGAGTTTCTTTCGAAAGTAACAGGAATGCCTTACACCGCACCTTTGGAACTTCTGAAAATAGTTAGAAGGTATTAAATAATTAACTCGCTTGGCAGGCGAGTCTACAGTCGAGGGCTGGGGGCGGGAAGAGGGCGTGTTATCGGTAGCAGCGTATAGATGCGTAGGATGTTTCTCGATAGTTGCTACGCTAAAAGTTTCGAAGTTGAATGGGCAAAGAAGTTTCTTACATACACTTGGATTTATAACTACTGAATGTACTGGCGCGGGATAAGCGGTTGGTTCCGCTTATCCCGCGCCCTGTATCAAGGTTGTGCGGGTTTGATCAAATGCAGCAGTACGTAGGGGTTCTTGTCGAACTGGCCGGTCAGTACCGGCTGCAGTGAACGAAAACGCGGGTCGCTCAACGCTTCATAGTCCGACTGGCTCATGATCAGCCATGCAGGAGCCTGGATCGGCGCGAGGTCGGCAGGCAACTGGGTAAACAACGGCACTCGGTCGCAATCGAGGTTGACCATGAACTTGATGGCTTTTGCGTCCTTGCCCAGTGCGTGCAGTACCAGCGGCGCCGGTTGTTGCTGGGTCAGCGCATGGGCCTGGAGGGTAAAGGTGCGCGTGTCATACAGGCGACGCTCCAGGGGCTCGACCATCACGATATACGCCAGCCACACCGCCAATACCGCGGCGAAGGCCGGGCCCACGTAGCGAAGGCGCTGGTTGAACAGCAAGCCCAGTGCCAGCACCTGGATCGCGATCAGGATCCCGAACACCGGATTGAGGCTGCCAATCTGCTCGGGGAAGCGGTGACGCGCCACGAACAAGCCTGCGATCAGCAGCCCCGGAATGACCGTCCACAACCCCAGCATCAGCCAGCGCAGCCCGGCGAACAGTCTGCCCCGCGACACCTGGAACGGGTACGCGGCGATGATTGCTGCCAGGGGCAGCATCGGCAGCACATAGCGCGCTTTTTTCGCCTGCGGCACCGACAAGCCGATCATCACGATCAAGCCGGCGGCGAGGCAGTACAGCACCAGTTTCAGCGCCGGGCCCTTGTCCTCGCGGCCACCGGCGACAATCGCAATCAGCGCGAGTATTGCCAACGGATACGCCGGCGCGTAGTTGCCCAGCGAACTGCTGAAGTAATACAGCACGCTGCCGGAGCCTTCGGTGCCGTCCATGCGACCCAGGAACTGCATGCGGATCACGTCCTGCATGAACGTTTCACCGCCACTGAGCTTGGCCAGCAGCAACAGCAGGCCCACGCACGCCGCCAGTAACGCCAACGCCAGCAGGCCGAAACTGAACAGCTGGCGCCATTGCCGATTGATCAGGTAATAGCTGCACAGCATGCCGGTGGGGATCACCAGGCCGATCGGCCCACGGATCGCGAACCCCACGATCAGCAGCGCAAACAGCCAGTGCAGGCGCTTGCCGGCGCCGAAGTGGTCGTGGGCGTAACCCAGGTAGAAGACTGTCAGAGCCACTGCCGCCAGCATCTGGTCGAGGGACACCGCGCGGGTTTCGCTGATGAAGGTACTGCTGAGCAGCATCACCGCGATGCTCAGCAGTGCCCAGCGCCGGGAGTAGGGCGCGGTCAGCCGGTAGAGCAGCACCACGATCAGTGCTGAAGCGATGGCCGTGGGCAGCCAGGCCGTCAGGCTGGTGACCTGCCCCAGGGGCACCGACAGCAGCCAGGTCAACAGCGTCGAGGTGGCCAGGTAATCGGCATAAGGTTGCCCGTACGTGGTCGGGAAGAACCCCGGCCCGTGGCGCAGCATCTCCTGGGCGAACAGCACGAAGCGCGAGTCAAAGCCGATGATTGCCTGGTTCCAGTTGCCCGCGACAAACAGGATCAGGGCCAGCAGCCCCAAAATCCATGAGTGTCGGCGGATCGTCGGGCTGAGCAGGGGCCGATGAGCTTTGTCCACGTCTCAGGCTTCCTCGGCCTGAGGCGCCCAGTTTTGCTGGGGGATCGGCAAGTTGCAGGAATCGCCGCGGCCCATCGGGAAGTACTGGATGCCTTTGCGTGCCAGGCGTTCGCCGTCGTACAGGTTGCGGCCGTCGAAGATCACCGGGGTTTTCAGGCGTTGCTGGATCAGGTCGAAGTCCGGAGCCTTGAACTGCTGCCATTCGGTGCAAATGATCAAGGCGTCGGAGCCGCTCAAGGTGGATTCCGGGGTCCCCATCAGCATCAGGCGCGGGTCATCACCGTAGATGCGCTGGGTTTCCTGCATGGCTTCCGGGTCAAACGCACGTACATTGGCGCCGGCGGCCCACAAGGCTTCCATCAGCACCCGGCTTGGCGCATCGCGCATATCGTCGGTGTTGGGCTTGAACGCCAGGCCCCACAAGGCGAAGGTCTTGCCGCGCAGGTCGCCCTTGAAGAATGCATTGGCACGTTCGAACAGCTTGCTCTTCTGGCGCTGGTTGATGGCTTCCACGGCTTCCAGCAGGTCGCTGGAGCAGTTGGCGGCCTTGGCGCTGTGGATCAGGGCGCGCATGTCCTTGGGGAAACAAGAGCCGCCATAACCGCAACCTGGGTAGATGAAGTGGTAGCCGATACGCGAGTCGGCACCAATGCCCAGGCGCACGGCTTCGATGTCCGCGCCCAGGTGTTCGGCCAGTTCGGCGATCTGGTTGATAAAGCTGATCTTGGTGGCCAGCATGCAGTTGGCGGCGTACTTGGTCAGTTCGGCGCTGCGCAGGTCCATGAAGATGATGCGGTCGTGGTTGCGGTTGAACGGTGCATACAGCTCACGCATTACCTCGCGCACTTCTTCACGTTCGCAGCCGATGACGATCCGGTCCGGGCGGCGGCAGTCGGCAACGGCCGAGCCTTCCTTGAGGAATTCCGGGTTGGAGACGATATCGAACTCCAGGTGGCGGCCGGCAATGCGCAGGGCTTTTTCCATGTGCGCACGCAAGGTGTCGCCGGTGCCTACGGGTACGGTGGATTTTTCCACGAGGATCACCGGGTCGATACGGTGGCGAGCCACTGCATCGCCCACGGACAGCACGTATTTCAGGTCGGCCGAGCCGTCTTCATCGGAGGGGGTGCCCACGGCGATGAACAGCACTTCGCCATGTTCGACGGCGATTTTTTCATCATAGGTAAACGTCAGGCGTCCGCCTTCGAGGTTTTCCTTGACCATGGCCGCCAGCCCCGGCTCGAAGATGCTCACGTGGCCCTGTTGCAGCAGCTTGACCTTGTTCTCGTCAACGTCCATGCAGATGACATCGTGACCGACTTCGGCCAATACGGTGGCCTGCACCAGACCGACGTAACCACTACCAAATACACTGATTTTCATGGGGCATTCCTGGGACTTGTGGTGCTAGCACGACGAGAGTTGATAGTCAGGACTCCGAGGATGACCAAGGCCACTCCCGCAGTTTTTGAAAGCGAAAAATGTTCGTTGAACACCGGCAGGCTGGCGGCCAGCAGGTAGACCAATGCGTAGCTGATGCTGAGCAGCGAGTAGGCACGGCCCAGCGGCAGGTCTTTGAGCGCGCCAAGCCAGCAGAGCATCGACAGGGCATAGGCGATGATCGCCAGGATCACCACGCTCAGTGCGCCGAGGTCGATGGCACCCGTGTTGAGTGCTGTCAGCCATTCAGCAGGCAGTGGCAGGCGCGTCATGCTCCAGCGCATGCCCAACTGGGCACCGCTGACCAGCGCCACGCTGCCCAGGGCCAGGGCAAAACCGCGAGCGCGACTCATACCTGACGCCCCAGCAGCACCACACCGGCAATCACCAGCAGCACGCCGAACCAGTGGCGACCATCGATGTGTTCGTGGAACACAAAGCGCGCCACCAGGGTGACCAATACAAAATTGAGGCTCAGCATCGGGTAGGCGATACCGACTTCCAGGCGTTGCAACACCAGCAGCCACACCAGCAAACCCAGGCCCAGGCACACCAGCGCCGACCACAGCCACGGCGAGCGCAGCTTCGGGGCCCAACCGTCGGGCTGGTCACGCCAGCCTTCCACGGCAAACTTCTGGGACACCTGGCCCATGCAGGTCAGCAGGCAGGCACCTAACAACAGCAGCAGAGTGGTCATGGCGCGCTCTGCGGGAAGATCAGAATCACGATATTGCCCTGCTCGTAACGCTTGCCGTCTTTGGGCAGCAGGTCCACTTCCTGGCGTTCGTCGTCACCCTTGACCCGCATCACCACGCCCACCGAGCCTTGCTTGCGCGCCTCGCTCATCCATTGCTGGACGCTGGCGGCATCGATCTTGCGGTAAGCGGTGTCCGGGAAGGCGATGCCGTATTTCACTTCGCCAACGGTGTTGTAGAGCATCACTTCAGGACGCTGCAGGCGCCATGACAAGGCCGATGCGGCGCCGAGGTCGTTGCTCAGCAACGCAGTGGTCGGCTGCAGCTCCTGGAGGTGGTCGATGATGAACTGGTCGGGGGTCTTGTTATAAACCACCGAGTGCGGCAACGCGGCCGGCACCAGCGCCACCAGCAACCAGCTGCCGATCACCGGTGCGGCCCACATGTGCAACGGGCGGGCGGCTTGCAGCAGGTTGGCGATGATCCAGCCGAACAGGAAGACGAACACCAGCACCAGGCTGAGTGTTTCCTGGCCGTGCTCGTACACCGGTTTTTTCAGCTGGAACCAGGTCAGGGTCAGCAACGCCAATACGCCAATGACCAGATTCACCCAGCCGTTGATGCGCAGTACGCGGCCACGGGCCTGGGCCAGTTTGTCGGCGAGGGTATGCCCCATCAGCAGCGCCAGTGGCAGCAGGCAGGGCATGATGTACGACGGCAGCTTGCCCTTGGCCAGGCTGAAGAACGCCAGCGGCATCAGCAGCCACAGCAGCAGGAAGGCGACCTTGCTGTTGCGTTTTTCCAGCCATGCCTGCTTCACGGTGGACGGCAGCAACGCCATCCACGGCAGGGTGAACGCAACCATCAGCGGCAGGTAATACCAGAAGGGCTCGGAGTGCTGGGCGTCGTCGCCGGCAAAGCGCTGGATGTGCTCGTGCCAGAAGAAGAAATTCCAGTAGTCCGGTTCCTGGGCATGGACCATCAGCGCCCAGGGCAGGCTCACGACAATCGCCACCACCACGGCCACCAGGCCATAGGTGAGCAGTTCACGAAAGCGTTTTTGCCAGAGCACGTAGGGCAGGGCGATCAGCACCGGCAGCAACCAGGCAAGGAAACCCTTGGTCATGAACCCCATGCCGCAGGCGAACCCGAGCAAGGCCCACGACCACAGGCGTCCACGGGTGGTGGTGCTGTCGAAGCAGAACCACAGCGCCGCCCCGGTCAGGTTGACCCAGAAGGTGAACTGCGGGTCGAGGTTGGCATAGCCCGCCAGGAACGCGACGCTGACAAAACTCATGTACAGCACGGCGCTGACCAGGCTCTTGCGCGGGTCGTTCCACAAACGCCGGGCCACGAAATACACCAGCAGGATGCTCAAGCCAGTGCTCAAGGCCGAGGCAAAGCGCACGCCGAACAGGTTCTGCCCGAAAATCGCCTGGCCCAGCGCGATCATCCAGTAACCGGCCGCCGGTTTCTCGAAGTAGCGAATCCCCATGAAGTGTGGCGAGGCCCATTTGCCGGTCAGCAGCATTTCCTGGCTGATCTGCGCATAGCGGGTTTCGTCGGGGATCCACAGGCCGTGGGTGGCCAACGGGATCAGGTAGAACACCCCGAAGGCCAGCAGGAGCAGGGGCAGGGCCCAGCGCCGGATCATGCCTTTTGCACTCCGAGCCAGCCTTCACGGCCGCTCAACGCACCACGCACCAGCTGTTGCTGGGGCAGGGTGGTGAGGTCGGCGGGCAACAGGTCGCCCAACGGTTTGAACGCGATGCCGCGCTGCCCTGCCTGGGCGAGCAACTGGCGAAAATCATTGGCCATCAGAATCCCTTCTACTTCTGCGTGGATCGTATAGACGTTGAGCTTCGACGGCTTGAAGCGGTCGAGGATGTAGCTATTGAAATCCTTGGCGGCCACCACCGGGCCCACGACTTCGTCGAAGGTCGGCATGTCCACCGGAATTTGTGGCGTGCCGGCACTGCCATCCGCCAGGGTTGGCCGGAACAGGCTGGTACCACGGCAATCGCTGTTGTAACGGAAATTGAACTGTTGCTTGGCTTGCACCACGCGCTCATCGGCACGCCAGCCCGCGGCGGCTGAGCAGTCGATGGGTTCACCGAGGATGTCGCTCAAGGTGTCGACGCCACGGCGAATCTGCTCGATCAGCTGTGCATCGCTCCAGCGCCCGGTGTTGGCTTGCCAGCCGTGATGATCCCAGGCGTGCAGCCCGACTTCATGCCCGGCGGCCTTGGCCTGGCGCATCAGGTGCCCCAGGTCGCGGCCAATGGGTTTGCCCGGCCAGGCGGTGCCGGCCAGCAAAATGTCCCAGCCGTACAAACCGGCCGCGTTGGAGCGCAGCATCTTCCACAGGAACTGCGGGCGGATCAGGCGCCACAAGTGGCGCCCCATGTTGTCCGGCCCGACGCTGAAGAAGAAGGTCGCCTTGACCCCGGCTTCATCAAGCGACTCCAACAACCTTGGCACCCCTTCACGGGTGCCTCGGTAAGTGTCGACGTCGATGCGTAGACCCGCTTGCATCAACGCTTGTCCGCGATTTCGAGCATGGCTTCACGCAGGAAGAAATCCAGGGTGTTGCCGATGGTTTCGCTCATCTCCACGGTAGGCTCCCAGTTCAGCAGGCGCTTGGCGTTGTCGATGCTTGGCTTGCGGTGCGCCACGTCCTGGTAACCGGTGCCGTAGAACGCCTTGCTTTCCACGTCGCGGAAACCGGCGAACGGAGGGAAGTTGCTGCGCAGCGGGTGAGCTTCGAACTGACGCAGCAGTTCTTCGCCCAGCTGACGGATGCTGGCTTCGTTTTCCGGGTTGCCGATGTTGATGATCTGGCCGTTGCAGTTATCGTTGTCGTTATCAATGATGCGCGCCAGGGCTTCGATACCGTCGGCGATGTCAGTGAAGCAACGCTTCTGCTCGCCACCGTCGAACAGACGGATTGGCGTGCCTTCCACCAGGTTCAGGATCAACTGGGTGATGGCGCGGGAGCTGCCGATACGGGCCGAGTCCAGGCGGTCGAGGCGCGGGCCCATCCAGTTGAACGGACGGAACAGGGTGAACTTCAGGCCCTTGTCGCCGTAGGCCCAGATCACGCGGTCCAGCAGTTGCTTGGAGACCGAGTAGATCCAGCGCTGCTTGTTGACCGGGCCCACCACCAGGTTGGAGGTGTCTTCGTCGAAGTACTGGTCCTGGCACATGCCATACACTTCGGAGGTCGACGGGAAGATCACGCGCTTGTTGTACTTCACGCAGTAGCGAACCAGTTTCAGGTTCTCTTCGAAGTCCAGTTCAAATACGCGCAGCGGGTTGCGGGTGTATTCGATCGGGGTGGCGATGGCCACCAGCGGCAGGACCACGTCGCACTTCTTGATGTGGTACTCGATCCACTCGGAGTGGATGCTGATGTCGCCTTCCACATAGTGGAAATTCGGGTGGCTGCGCAGGCGCTCGATGGCGTCGGAGCCGATGTCCAGGCCGTAGATTTCGTAACGGTCGTCACGCAGCAGACGCTCGGACAAGTGGTTACCGATGAAACCGTTCACACCCAGGATCAGCACGCGGGTACGACGGGGCTTGCGGCCGGACTCGGCGCCGCGCAGTACGGAACCGTCCACCAGGCCCAGTTCATCAGCCAGGGATGGGCCGGCCAGGTACAGGCCGTTCTCGTTGCGCTGGCCGGACTTGACCACCAGGGAGTCTTCACCGCAGGCGATGCGCATCGGGTTGACGCTGATCACGCGGCCTGGCGCCAGGCCTTCGTTGCCCTTGACGACTTCGGCGCTCCAGACGATCAGCTTGTGCTCGCCCACGGCGCAGAAGGCACCCGGGTACGGTTGGGTAACGGCGCGAACCAGGTTGAACAGCTCTTCAGCCGGTTTTTTCCAGTCCAGCTTGCCGTCCGCTGCGGTGCGACGACCGAAGTAGGTGGCCTTGCTTTCGTCCTGTGCGGTTTCAGCCAGCTTGCCTTGCGCCAGTTGCGGCAGGGCGTCGCGCAGCAGGTTGGTGGCGGCGTCACGCAGTTTGGCGTGCAGGGTCAGGCCGGTGTCGGTGCGCTCGATCACGACTTTCTGCTGGGCCAGGATCGCGCCGGCATCGGCACGCTTGACCATGCGGTGCAGGGTCACGCCGGTTTCGGTTTCGCCGTTCACCAGCACCCAGTTGGCCGGTGCGCGGCCACGGTATTTAGGCAGCAGGGAGCCGTGCAGGTTGAACGCGCCTTTCTTGGCGGTGGCCAGCAGGGCTTCGCTCAGCAGGTTGCGGTAGTAGAACGAGAAGATGTAGTCCGGGTTCAGCTTGGCGATGCGCTCGATCCACAGCGGGTGGTTGGCGTCTTCCGGGGCGTGCACCGGGATACCGTTGCGGGCGCACAGCTGGGCGACGGAACCGTAGAAATTGTTTTCCTTGGGATCATCGGCATGGGTGAACACGGCAGCAATTTCGTAACCCGCATTGAGCAGGGCTTCAATGCCAGCACAGCCAATATCGTGGTAAGCGAAGACAACAGCTTTTGAATTCATGACGAAACCTGATCGGAAGGAGAAGTAGAGGTGTGGGAGGACGTCAGGCCGTCGACCGTAAAGGTCTCGGCCGGTGCTGCCGGTTGGTTGCGCAGCACTTTTTCGATAAAGAACCGTGGGCGGGCCCGCACATCGCTGTACATGCGGCCCAGGTATTCACCCAGGAGGCCCATGCCGATGAACTGGCCACCGGTGAACACGAACAATACGGCGAACAGCACGAACATGCCGTCGCCGGCCCAACCGGCACCGAAAGCGATACGCAGCACGATCAGTGCAAAGGCGAAGAGCATGCCCAGGGCCGCCAGGCTGAAACCGACGATGCTCAACAGGCGCAATGGCGTGGTGGTCATGCAGGTCAGCAGGTCGAACATCAGGCTGATCAGGCGCATCGGGCTGTATTTGGACTCGCCGTGTTCACGCTCGGCGTGATGCACCAGGATTTCCGTGGTGTGGCGCGCAAAGCTGTTGGCCAGGATCGGGATAAAGGTGCTGCGCTCGCGGCAGGCCAGCATGGCGTCGACGATGGTGCGGCGATAAGCACGCAGCATGCAGCCGTAGTCGCTCATGGCCACGCCGGTGGAGCGTTGCACGGCGAGGTTGATCAGGCGCGACGGCCAGCGGCGGAAGGCCGAGTCCTGGCGGTTGTTGCGCACGGTGGCAACCACGTCGTAGCCCAGGGCGGCCTGTTCGACCAAACGCGGGATTTCTTCCGGCGGGTTTTGCAGGTCGGCGTCCAGGGTGATCACCACGTCGCCCCGGCAATGCTCGAAGCCGGCCATGATTGCGGCGTGCTGGCCGTAGTTGCGGTTGAGGATCACCGCCACCACGTTGCTGCCTTCGAGGGCGGCGGCGTCTTCCAGCAATTGCGCGGAATTGTCGCGGCTGCCGTCGTCCACCAGGATGATTTCGTATTCGTAAGCCAGTTGTTTGCAGGCGGCCATGGTGCGGCGCAGCAGTTCAGGCAGGCTTTCTTGTTCGTTGTAGACCGGGATAACGATCGACACGCAATGAATTGGATAGGGTTTCAAAGATTCATTACCTCGGGGGTTAGAGCAACTTGGAGCGTAAAGACAGCAGTTATCGTCAGCCTCGGATGCCGGGCATCCGATCAAAAATAGCGTTGATTTGTGGCATTCATTCGACAGTCCTGACAGGTCACAGTGGGTCTTCCATGGCTTTCGTGAGTAAAGACCAAAATGCTCAAAGGTAAAGCGGAATCAACGAGTTAACCTGCAAAGTACGGTTCGTTCTCAAGTCGTTCCGCCAAGATTAAGCGCAAAAATGTTCAACGAATATGAAACGCAGATGAAAAAGTCGTTTTTTTGGCAGGTAGACAGCTAGGGTTCAGGTAAACAGCAGAAGTACGGACAACGCCGTGCCGATGAGGGGAGAAGGGCCGGTAGGCTTTTTCCGCGCGCGGGCTGGTTCCTGAAGAATCTTCTCTGCAATGCCGCGCAAGTGCCGGTAAAGTAAGCCATCTCTTGCCAGGGCAGTCGGATGAATAGCGTGCAGCGTTTACGGCCAATGTTGATGGTGTTGTTGATGACGGTGGCCTGGGCCACGAGTGTGCGGGCCGATGACGGCGTGGCACTGACGTCCATCGACCAGGTGCCCGATGGCGTAGAAGTGCGGGGTAAACAGGTCGGCGCCTTCGTCTGGAGCGACAAACAGGGCAAGAACCTGGTGGTACTCGCAGAGCAAGTCAGCGAACGCGACGACGACGGTGCGCAGTCGGCCTTTGTCTACGCCGCCCAGTACCTGCTCGACGGTGACCGGCCCAAGCGCCTGTGGATGCTCTACGACGACGTGCAGCATTGCGAGTTCGATGCAGGCGCGCACTTCAACAGCGACGCCACCCGGGTCACCGACCTGCTGGGCGATGGCATCAGCCAGGTCACCGTGGGGTATAGCCGCACCTGCACCAGTGACGTCAGCCCCAATGATTTCAAGCTGATCATGCACATCGGCAAGTCGCAGAAGTACCGCCTGCGCGGCATCGACCGCTATGGCGCCAGCTGGTGGGATGAAGACGCCGGCGCCCTGCAGGGCATGCCGTTGCCCAAGGATTGCAGCATCGCCGCCCAACAGGCGCTGGTCAGCCAGTATAAGGAGCAGGGTACCGAGCTGCCGCTTCCTGGCTGTTACGGCGACGAAGAAGATTTTGCCAAGGCGCCCAAACCGTACCTGGAGTTCATGCGCCAGCACTGGTTTGCCTTGATGCAGAAGCAGGACACCGACTGGAGCCAGCAGCAGACACCAGCCCCGGCAGAAGACGATCAGGAATAGCCCCGGGGATTGACCTGCGCTAGACTCGGCGCTCGCCAATTCACTAAATATGTCGATTAAACAGATGGTTAGTCGACATATTTAATCCAAAGGCTGATCTACCTTGACTGAGTCTACCCGCAACCCGCTGACCCTCTATCTCACCCGCCTGGCGCCCTCCAGCCAGCTGACCATGCGCTACGTGCTGCAGGACGCTGCCGACCGCCTGGGCTTTGAAGACATCAACCTCGAAGACATCGACTGGCACCTGCTGCAGCCCGAACACGTCATGGCCCTGGTGGCGGTGCTGCGGGAAGACGGGTATGCGCCGAACACCTCATCGCTGTACGTCAACGCCGTGCGCGGGGTGATGAACGAAGCCTGGCGCATGAGCCTGATCAGCCAGGACCACCTGCTGAAGATGCGCTCGGTCAAGGCCATGGCCGGCACCCGCCTGAGCCAGGGGCGCAACCTGCGGCGTACGCTGATTCGTGAGTTGATGGAAGTCTGCGCCGCCGATCCGCGCCCCCAGGGCCTGCGGGATGCGGCGGTGATCGGGATCCTGTATGGCTCGGGCATGCGCAAGTCGGAATCGGTGAACATCGAGCTGGGCCAGGTCAACTTTGACGAGCGCAGCCTGCAGGTTACCGGCAAGGGCAACAAGCAATTGATCAAGTACGCACCGGCCTGGGCCTTTGCCAAGCTGGAGGCGTGGCTGGCGTTTCGCCGCAGCCAGTTGAAACCGGGGGAGCAGGACGATGGTTTCCTGTTCAACCGGATTCGCCGGGGCAGCCATATCACCCGCGAGCGCATCACCAAACACGCGATTTACTACATCGCCCGCCAGCGTGGGGAACAGGTCGGCGTGAAAATCATGCCCCATGATTTCCGCCGTTCGTTTATCACGCGGGTCATTGAAGAGTACGACCTGTCGATCGCCCAGAAGCTGGCGCACCACACCAATATCCAGACCACCGCCACCTACGATGTGCGCGACGACAATGAGCGGCGCAGGGCCGTGGATCGGTTTGACCTGTAGGGCCGCCCGTAACCTGGCCCGCCAACTGCCTTGAACTCTGCCCGGCAGCCGCGCTCGCAATAGTAGGGCGCGGGTTTTGCCGCGTGCCGTGTTTATTCAGTCGAAGGAGCAGACCATGGATACCTACAACATCAACAAGACCGGCACCGGTTGGGCGTTGACCAAGCAGGGCTCGGCACGGCCGTCGAAAACGGCAGAGACCAAGGAGGCGATCGTTGAGTTGGCGAAAGAGTTTCTCAGCGACAAGACGGCGTCGCTGAGGATTCACAGCATGGATGGGCGGATTCAGGAAGAAAGAACCTACCCGCGCAAGGCTGACCCGACACGATCTCCGGGCTGACCGAGTCCCAAATGTGGGAGCGGGCTTGCTCGCGAAGGCATTGGATAAGTCACAGATGCATTGCCTGACACTCCGCCTTCGCGAGCAAGCCCGCTCCCACACTGGATTTGCATTCGACCCTAGAGAATCGGCTTGCCGCCCGTCACCGCATACCGCGAGCCCGAGATGTAACTCGCCTCATCCGACGCCAGCAACACATAGATCGGTGCCACTTCCACCGGCTGGCCGGGGCGGCCCAGCGGTGTCTCGCTGCCGAAGCTGTTCACGTCTTCGTCCGGCATCGTCGAGACAATCAACGGCGTCCAGATCGGCCCCGGTGCCACGCTGTTCACGCGGATGCCCTTGCTGCCCAGCAGTTGCGCCAGGCCACCGGTAAAGTTCGCAATCGCGCCCTTGGTGGCGGCGTATGCCAGCAACGTTGGCTTGGGCATACGGCAGAGACCAAGGAGGCGATCGTTGAGTTGGCGAAGGAGTTTCTCAGCGACAAGACGGCGTCGCTGAGGATTCACAGCATGGATGGGCGGATTCAGGAGGAAAGAACCTACCCGCGCAAGGCTGACCCGACACGATCTCCGGGCTGACCGAGCACCCAATGTGGGAGCGGGCTTGCTCGCGAAGGCGGTGATTCAGTTACACATGCATTGCCTGACACTCCGCCTTCGCGAGCAAGCCCGCTCCCACACTGGATTTGCATTCGACCCTAGAGAATCGGCTTGCCGCCCGTCACCGCATACCGCGAGCCCGAGATGTAACTCGCCTCATCCGACGCCAGCAACACATAGATCGGCGCCACTTCCACCGGCTGGCCGGGGCGGCCCAGCGGTGTCTCGCTGCCGAAGCTGTTCACGTCTTCGTCCGGCATCGTCGAGACAATCAACGGCGTCCAGATCGGCCCCGGCGCCACGCTGTTCACGCGGATGCCCTTGCTGCCCAGCAGTTGCGCCAGGCCACCGGTAAAGTTCGCAATCGCGCCCTTGGTGGCGGCGTATGCCAGCAACGTTGGCTTGGGCATATCGGAATTCACCGAGCTGGTATTGATGATCGACCCGCCGGCCTTCATATGCGGCAGCGCCGCCTTGCAGATGCGAAACATCGCGGTGATGTTGATATCGAAGGTCTTGACCCATTCCTCGTCGGGTATCTCTTCGAGGGTCTCGTGGGTCATCTGGAATGCGGCGTTATTGACCAGCACGTCGATCCGCCCGAACTGCTCGACGGTCTGGTCGACAATCGCCTGGC
Organism: Pseudomonas sp. F8002; assembly: GCF_013385495.1. Lineage (NCBI taxonomy): Bacteria > Pseudomonadati > Pseudomonadota > Gammaproteobacteria > Pseudomonadales > Pseudomonadaceae > Pseudomonas > Pseudomonas sp. F8002. The sequence continues at coordinate 23,426 of NZ_JACAPW010000020.1, forward strand.
AGTTGGCTTTTTGCGCGAGGTCGCCGGGCAGCAACAGGCATTGGCGGCCGGCTTCTTCCACCCAGCGTGCGGTTTCCTTCGCGTCCTCGTGTTCGTCCAGGTAGGCGATAGCCACATCGGCACCTTCGCGGGCAAAGGCAATCGCCACGGCGCGGCCGATACCGCTGTCGGCGCCGGTGATCAGGGCGATCTTGTTGGCCAGGCGGCCGGAGCCGGTGTAGCTCTTCTCGCCGCAGTCGGGATAGGGGTCCATCTTCTTCTGCGAACCGGGAACGGATTGGGCCTGGCTGGCGAAAGGTGGGCGTGGGTAGTCAGTCATCTCAATCTCCATAGATCACAACGGGTTCTATGGATTAGTGATTTTCAGTTGCCGGATAGTTGTAATCGATGCCGGCCGAGCCCGACGAATGGTTTGCGCTCAACCGTGCTGGCAGGCATCGCCCAGGCGCATGTAGTCCAGTTCATGACGCACACCGTGGCTGTCGATGTAGACCATGTGACCCTTGACCGGCCCGCATTCGGTGGAGGATTCGGTACTGACGCGCACCACCTTGGCGATGTCCAGGTCCTGGGAATAGTCGTACGCCTCGCTGGCGGGTGCGTTGGCACTCACAGTGGGCGCCGGGGTTTCGCCCTGGGCGAAGGCAAGTGTGCTGAACAGGCCCAGCACGGCGATAAGCAGATAACGCATGAGAACCTCCGACACCACGAAGGTGGTGGCTTGACTGTGGGGTTCATTCTACAAAGCGCCTGGCGCGGGGATGAACGCTTGCGGGCCAATAGAGGACATCAGCCAAATCGATGCAGCAAGCCTCTTATAACCGGTTATAAACTCATAGCATCTTCGCCTAAACGCAGCCCTATAAATATCCGTCTGCCGTTGCTCATCCCTGTAGACACATACAACAGGGAGCTCCTCGATGTTTTTATTCAAACAACAACTACCAAGGCTGACGCTGGCGGCGGCGCTGGCGATGGGAGTGTGCACGACATCGGTGATGGCCCAGGAAGCGGCCGGCCAGGTGTTCACCTTCGATATCGCTGGCGGCCCGCTTGATACGGTGCTGCTGGATATCTCCCGGCAGACCGGGGTGATGATTTCGTTCAATCAACAGTGGGTGCAGGGCAAGCGCAGTGCCGCCATCCGCGGCGATTTGGGCAGCCTGCAAGCGGTGGACAAGGCATTGCAGGGCAGTGGCCTGCAAGTAAGCGACAGCGAGCAGGGGCTGACGGTGCATCCAGCACCCGTGACGTCCACCAGCGTCGCCCCGGCCGAGGGCAAAAGTACTGATTACCGCCTGGAAAAAGTCACGGTGACCGGCTCGGCGATTCGCCGGGTGGACGCGGAAACGGCAGTGCCGGTGACCATCCTGCGGGTCGAGCAATTGCGCGAGCAGGGTGTGAGCACCACCGAGGAGTTGATCAACCGCATTTCGGCCAACCAGTCTGCCGTTGGCTCCGGGCGTTCGGTGGGTTCCAGCAGCGGCGGTGCGGCGTATGCCGACTTGCGCGGGATTGGCGCGAACAAGACCCTGGTGCTGCTCAATGGCCGGCGCCTGAGCAACAACGCCGTCAACACCACCAACGGTTCCGGGGTGGACTTGAACACCATCCCGTTCGCCGCCATCGACCGCGTGGAAGTCCTGCGCGATGGCGCCTCGGCGCTGTACGGTACCGACGCGATTGGCGGGGTGATCAATTTCATTACCAAGACCAGCCTCACCGGTGGGCAACTTTCCACCAACTACGATTCGCCCACACGCTCCGGCGGCGGCGACAGCCATAACTTCAGCGGCAGCTACGGTTTCGGCGACCTTGAAGAGGACCGCTTCAACGTGTTCGGCGTGGTCAGCTACGACAAGCAGACGCGCCTGGCGGCCAAGGACCGTGACTTCACCTACAACTACCAGCCCGGTCGCGGCCTGGATTTCACCTCCGGCACCGCCGCGCCGGCCAACTGGAGCCAGGGCAGCAACGCGACCAACCCGCTGGCCGGCTCCGGTTGCAATTCCCCCGGGCTGCTGTCACGCAATGGCATCTGCCGCCAAAGCCTGTGGAGTTACCTGGACCTGGTGCCGGAAACCGAAAAAACCTCGGCCTTTGCCAAAGCCACCGGCAAGCTGGCCGATGACCATACCGTCAGCCTCGAATACTTCTGGGCGCGCAACGAAAACCGTACGCAGATTGGCCCAGGCACCCTGATGGGCGCCCAGGTCAATCCGGGTACGCCTTTCTATCCGGGCAACGGCATCACCCCGGGCCCCACGGGTTTCGCCCTGGACCCGACACAGCCGGTAGACGTGAACTGGCGTGAAACCGATGCCGGCGCGCGCAAGCACGAAGATGACAACACCAGCCAGCGGCTGCTGCTGAGTTTCGAAGGCAATGTGGCGAACTGGGACTACAACGTCGGCGCGTCCTACAACCAGAACAAAGTGGTGCAAACCATTCTTGACGGCTATGTAAACGACCAGACCATCAGCCAGGGGATTGCCAACGGTGTGATCAACCCGTTCGGGCCGCAGAGTGAAGCGGGCAGGGCGTTGCTCGCCTCCAGCCGCGTGGATGGCGATTACGCCACCGCCGTGGGCCGAGTGAAGAGTATCGACGGGCGCGTAAGCCGTGAAATCGGCGACTGGTTCGGTGCGGGGCCGACGGGCCTGGCGCTGGGCGGTGAATATCGCAAGGAGGATTTCCACCAGGATTTCGCCCAGTTTGCCGAGACCGTGCAGAGTCTGGGCGTAGACCCCAATGGCGCGGTGCGCGGCAATCGCAGCGTGTCGGCCGAGTACGCCGAGGTCAACGTGCCGGTGCTCGAAAGCCTGGAACTGTCTGCCGCCGTGCGTCATGACAAATACAGCGACTTTGGCAGCACTACCAACCCGAAATACTCGTTCCGCTTCCAGCCGTTCAAGGAACTGGTGGTGCGCGGTGCCTACAGTGAAGGCTTCCGTGCGCCGTCGCTGTACGAGTTGTACAACCCGACCTACACCAGCTACACCGTGGCCAACTACAACGACCCGCGCCTGTGCCCGGGCGGCACCCCGGCCAATGGCGGGATCGGCAACCGCGACTGCGCCCAGCAGTTCCGCCGGCAAAGCGGGGGCAACGGCAGCTTGAGCCCGGAAACCGCACGTAACGTGACCTTTGGTTTCGTGTTCCAACCGATTGAGCGCCTCAGTGCCGGCCTGGATTTCTGGTGGATCACCATCGCCAACCAAATTGCCGAGTTTCCTGAGTCGTCGGTATTCGATGACCCGGATGCCTACGGCGACCGCCTGATTCGCAAAGCTGACGGCTCCATCGATCACATCGTTACCGGCCTTGCCAACCTGGGTAAAACCAAGACCAACGGCGTGGATGTGAGTTTCGACTACCGCTTCCCGAGCACCGCCATCGGTGACTTCGGCATCGGCCTGCAAGGCACCTACGTCAACGAATACAAATACCAGCAGGAGCTCAAGGGCGACTACATCGACAAACTCGGTGATTTCCGTGGCGGCGAGTTCTCCACCGCGGGCGCCGTTGCGCGTTGGCGCCACAGCCTGACCGGTACCTGGGCCCGCGGACCGCTGGGCGTCAGCCTGACCAACCGCTACACCAGTGGCTATCACGACTCGGACCCCGACACCCACGACTCCGTAGGCTCCTACAACGTCTGGGACCTGGCGGGTACCTACAACTGGAGTAAGTCCCTGGCCGTCACGCTGGGCGCGAAAAACCTGTTTGACCGCGCGCCGCCGTTCAGCAACCAGACCTATGCGTTCCAGAGCGGGTACGACCCGAAATACGCCGACCCGTTTGGCCGCATCCTCTATACCCGAGTCAGCTATAACTTCTGATTGTTCATCCGCTTCAGACACTGCGCTATAAAACCGACGGATCCACTGCGCCTGCCTCGCAGGTGCAGCGGGTTTCGCCTGTCCATAACCTTATTCCAAAACGGTATTTCCAGGCTTTTCATAAGACTCCTTATGATCACGTCATAACTCGTTATGACAAGTGGTCCTGATGAACGAATCAACCGTCGCCTTATCCCCTCTGTCCAGCGTTCCGCTGCATGCCCAACTGCGGGACCTGCTGCGCAGCCGCATCCTTGATGGTGAGTACGCGCCGAACACCCAGATGCCTTCCGAGAGCGAACTGGGCACGCGCTTCAAAGTCAGCCGCATCACCGTGCGCCAGGCCCTGGGTGATCTGCAAAAGGAAGGCCTGATCTACAAGATCCACGGCAAAGGCACCTTTGTTTCCAAACCCAAGGCTTATCAGAACGTCAGCACCCTGCAGGGGTTGGGCGAGTCCATGACCGAGCGCGGCTATGAAGTGATCAACCGCCTGCGCAGCTACCGCTTCGTGCCCGCCGACAAGCTGGTGGCCGAGCGCCTGGGCGTGGAGGAGGGCAGCACTGTCGCGCAGATCAAGCGGGTACGGCTGATCAACCGCGAGCCGGTGTCGCTGGAAATCACCTACCTCAGCCAGGCCCTGGGCGAACGCCTGGAAAACGCCGACCTGGTAACCCGCGACATCTTCCTGATCCTGGAGAACGACTGTGGCTTGCAACTGGGTCACGCCGACGTGGCGATTGACGCGGTACTCGCCGACAGCGAGCTGACCCAGGCGCTGAACGTCGAGGCCGGCTCGCCGATCATGCGCATCGAACGCCTGACCCACACCGCAGACGGCCAGCCCGTGGACTTCGAACACCTGTATTACCGTGGCGACGCGTTTCAGTATCGCCTGCGCATCGACCGTCAGCGAGGTAGCCGCCCGTGAGCCGCCAAACCCTGGAACTGGAATACGACATCGTGGTGATCGGCGGCGGCACTGCCGGCCCCATGGCGGCGATCAAGGCCAAGGAGGCCAACCGCGATCTGCGCGTATTGCTGATCGACAAGGCCAACGTCAAGCGCAGCGGCGCCATCAGCATGGGCATGGACGGCCTCAACAACGCGATCATTCCCGGCCACTCCACGCCGGAGCAGTACACCAAGGAAATCACGATTGCCAACGACGGCATCGTCAATCAGGCGGCGGTGTACGCCTACGCGACCCACAGTTTTGAAACCATCGAGCAGTTGGACCGCTGGGGCGTGAAGTTCGAGAAGGACGAAACCGGCGATTACGCGGTGAAAAAAGTCCATCACATGGGCGCCTACGTGTTGCCGATGCCTGAAGGGCACGACATCAAGAAGGTGCTGTATCGCCAGCTCAAGCGCGCCCGGGTCAGTATCACCAACCGCCTGGTGTGCACCCGCTTGCTGACCGACAGCGAAGGCGCGGTGAATGGCGTGATGGGTTTTGACTGCCGCACTGCGGACTTCCAGGTGATCAAGGCCAAGGCGGTGATCCTCTGCTGCGGCGCGGCCGGCCGCCTGGGCTTGCCGTCCTCGGGCTACCTGATGGGCACCTATGAAAACCCGACCAATGCCGGCGACGGCTACGCCATGGCCTACCACGCCGGAGCCGAACTGGCGAACCTGGAGTGCTTCCAGATCAACCCGCTGATCAAGGATTACAACGGCCCGGCGTGCGCCTATGTCACCGGCCCCTTGGGCGGCTACACCGCCAACAACAAGGGTGAACGCTTCATCGAGTGCGACTACTGGAGCGGGCAGATGATGTGGGAGTTCCACCAGGAACTGGAAAGCGGCAACGGCCCGGTGTTCCTCAAGCTCGATCACCTGGCGGAGGAAACCATCCAGAACATCGAGCAGATCCTGCACAGCAACGAGCGCCCCAGCCGTGGGCAGTTCCACGCCAACCGGGGCACCGACTACCGCAGCCAGATGGTCGAGATGCATATCTCCGAGATCGGCTTTTGCAGCGGGCATTCGGCGTCGGGCGTGTGGGTCAACGAGCGCGCGGAAACCTCGGTCAAGGGCCTGTATTCAGCGGGCGACATGGCGGCGGTGCCACATAACTACATGCTCGGCGCGTTCACCTATGGCTGGTTTGCGGGCACCAACGCGGCAAGCTTTGTGGCCGGGCGCGAATTCAGCGCGGTGGATGCCCGGCAAGTGGCCGCCGAGCAGGCTCGGGTCTATGCGCCACTGGACCGCGAAACCGGTCTGCCGCCGGCCCAGGTCGAGTACAAGCTGCGGCGCTTCGTCAACGATTACCTGCAGCCGCCCAAGGTCACCCGCAAGATGGAAATCGGCTTGCAACGCTTCGCCGATATCGAGCGCGACCTGGACCAGATGAAGGCGCACAACCCCCATGAATTGATGCGCGCCATGGAAACCAGCGTGATCCGCGACTGCGCCGAAATGGCTGCCCGCGCCTCGCTGTACCGCGCCGAAAGCCGCTGGGGCCTGTACCACTACCGGGTCGATCACCCGCAACGCAACGACGCCGACTGGTTCTGCCATTGCCACCTGAAAAAGGGCGACGACGGGCAGATGGTCAGCTTCAAGAAACCCGTCGAGCCCTATGTGATCCCGTTGGATGCCGAAGAGATGCAGGCTTACGACCGCCTGCGCGTAGGGGCTGACGCCGCCTGAATGTGCCTCCCAAGCTCGCTCACCACAGGACACCGTGAAATGGCCTATCAGCCCCAGGAAATATTCTTTCGCTCAAACGCCCCGGTAACGGTGGACGAGGACAAGTGCATCGCCGAAAAAGGCTGCACGGTCTGCGTCGACGTGTGCCCGATGGACCTGTTGGCGATCAACCCGGCAACGCAGAAGGCGTACATGGCGTTCGATGAATGCTGGTACTGCATGCCCTGTGAAAAAGATTGCCCCACCGGCGCAGTCAAGGTCGAGATTCCGTACCTGTTGCGCTGAGACCTGCCGCAAACGCCATCCGCCAACCCCGGACGCAGCCCTAGCCACACCCCCTCGTTTCCCACCGCGCCAGACCGTGGCGGAGACGATTCCTTCAACCATGATTCGAGGGGAACTACCCAATGTTATTGCGCGCAACCCTGGCCGGCCTGGTGCTGGCTTGCTTGAGCCTGTCGGCCCAGGCACAAACGATCCGGGTGGCCATCGGCACCCAGGACACCACCATCAACTGTGCCGCGGGCGGCTTGCTGATCCGCGAGCTGGGGCTGCTGGACAAATACCTGCCGCACGACGGCAAGTACAAGGACGCGACCTACGACGTGCAGTGGAAAAACTTCACCAGTGGCGCGCCGCTGACCAATGAAATGGTCGCCGGCAAACTGGACTTTGGCACAATGGCCGACTTCCCCGGTGCCTTCAACGGCGTAGCGTTCGAGGCGGCGGGCAAGCACAGCCTGTTCATCAGCGTGTTGTCGGGCAACATCAAGGGCAGCGGCAACGGCATTGTGGTGCCGGTCGCTTCCAGCGCCCAGTCCCTGGCGGACCTCAAAGGCAAGACGATTTCCGTGCCGTTCGCCTCCACGGCCCATGGCATGTTGCTGCGTGCTGTTGCGGCCCAGGGCTGGGACCCGCTCAAGGACGTCAACATCATTGCCCAGGCGCCCGAAGTGGCAGGCTCGGCGTTGCAGGCCAACAAGATCGACGCCCATGCCGACTTTGTGCCGTTCGGCGAACTGTTCCCCAACCGTGGTTTCGCCCGCAAGATCTACGACGGCTCGCAATCCAACACCCCGACGTTCCACGGCGCGCTGGTGGACGAAAGTTATGCCAAACAGTATCCGGAAGTGGTCGTCGCCTACCTGCGCGCGAGTATCGAGGCCAATCAGTTGCTGGCCGCAGAGCCGGAGAAGTACAGCGAGCTGATCGAAAAAGTCACCGGCGTCGAAGCCGAGGTCAACTACCTGTTCCATGGCCCGCTGGGCGTGCAGACCCGTGACTTGAGCTGGAAGCCCGAATACCGCCAGGCCGTGGGCACCGCGATCGACACCCTCAAGCTGCTGAAAAAGGCCGACCGTGGCCTGGACCTCAATACCTTTATCGATGACCAGTACATCCGTGCCGCGTTCAAGGCCTCGGGCCTGGACTATGCGGCGCAATTGGGCAACTACGCCCAGGCGCCGTTGAAGGCCAACGACGCCCTGAGCGGCGCGCCGATCACCGACTGGAAACACGTCGCGCAAATCTGGGTCAAGGGTGAGCCCAAGGTGCGTGATTACGCGTCGGCCGAGGCGGCGTTCACGGCGCTGGACAGCCTGAACAAACAGGGCAAGGCGGTGCGCGCCGTGTATGCCCAGGCCGAAGACAGCGGCATCAAGCTACTGGCGAGCCAGGCCTGGTTTGCCACCAACCAGCACGGCCAACTCAGTGCATTCCTGCTCAAGGGCCAGGCGCAGCAATTTGCCCAGGCCCAGGGCGGCAAGGTGTTCAATTTCACCGACGCCGGCGCGCAGGCCGTTGCCGGTCGCTGAGGGAGCGTGTTCATGACAAGCACCCCATGGCGCTGGCTGCCCAAGGCCGCTTCCTTGCTGTTGTGCCTGTTGTTCTGGCAGTTGGCGGCCAGCCAGCACTGGAACCTGTGGCTGGTGACGTTTGCCAATGTGCCCACGCCGGGCTCCGTGGTGCAGGCTGCCCTGGGGCTGGCGGACTCGGGCAAGCTTGTGCGTCACTTGAGCGCAAGCCTGACCCGGGTGTTCGAGGGCTACCTGGCGGCCGCGCTGGTGGGGATCGGCCTGGGCATCGCGATTGGCCGCTGGAAGTGGGCGGAAGACCTGCTGTTGCCGCCGCTGGAGGTGATCCGGCCGATCCCGGCGGTGGCCTGGATTCCGCTGGCGATCCTGATGTTCCCGTCGTCGGAGCTGTCGATGATCTTTATCACCTTCACCGGCGCGCTGTTTCCGGTGCTGCTCAATACGGTGCATGGCGTGGAAGGCGTCGATCCTCGGCTGATCGCCTCGGCGCGCAGCCTGGGGGCAGGGCGCCGGGCGATCCTGCTGGAGGTGATTTTGCCGGGCGCCGCGCCGAGCATCATCACCGGCCTGGCGATTGGCATGGGCACTTCGTGGTTCTGCCTGGTGACAGCGGAAATGATCTCCGGCCAGTACGGTATCGGCTATTACACCTGGGAGTCCTACACCATCCAGAACTATGCCGACATTGTCGTCGGCATGCTGTTGATCGGCGTGCTGGGCATGGGCAGCAGCCTGTTGGTCAAGCGTCTCGGCGCACTGTTCACTCCCTGGCATCGACCACGAGGTAAAGCCTGATGAGTCATCTTGAAGGCCGTGTCGACATACGCGGCTTGTCCATTGTATTGGGCGAACAGCAGCAGGCATTCGAGGCGGTGAAAGCCCTGGATTGCAGGATCGAGCCGGGGCAGTTCGTGTGCATCCTCGGCCCGTCCGGGTGTGGCAAATCGACCTTGCTCGGCGCGCTGGCCGGGCATCTCACGCCAAGCCAGGGCACGCTGGAAATGGATGGCCAGCCGGTTGCCGGGCCGTCCCAGCAACGGGGCATGGTGTTTCAGCAACACACGCTGTTCCCCTGGCGTTCGGTGCGCGAAAACGTTGCCTTCGGCCTGAAGATGCGCGGCGTAGGCAAGGCCGAGCGCCTGGCCGCCGCCGATGAGATCCTTCACCTGGTGGGCCTGGAAGGTTTTGCCGAGCGCTGGCCCAACCAGCTGTCGGGTGGCATGCAGCAGCGGGTGGAAATTGCCCGGGTGTTGATCAATCGTCCCGGCCTGCTGTTGATGGATGAGCCGTTCGGCGCGCTGGATGCCCTGACCCGCATGAAGATGCAGGCCTTGCTGCTGGACATCTGGACGCGCATCCGCACCACCGTGGTGTTTGTCACCCATGACATCGACGAAGCGCTGTTCCTGGCCGACCGCATCCTGGTCATGAGCCCGCGCCCCGGGCGCATCATCGAGGATTTCCAGCTGACTTTTCCAAGGCCGCGCAGCACCGAACTGATGACCTCGCCGGAATTTACCCACCTCAAGCGCCATTGCCTGGAACTGCTGCACCACGAAGATGGTCGCCAGTTACCACGGCTGAACCCGCTCGGGCTACCCAACGATCACCCAAGACCGCGATTTGCCATATGACCTATGAAACCGAAAACCCCGACATCCAAGCCCTGCGCCCCCGGCTGCAAGCGCCGGATGCCGGCATGCGCCGGATCGCCCTGATTGACCTGGCTGACCTGGAAGACCCCGACGGCCTGGTGTGGCTGGTGGACAGCCTGCGCCACGACCCGGCCACCGACGTGCGCGCCCAGGCTGCCAGCCTGCTGGAGGCGTGGGAAGAAGACGCAGTGGTCGAGGCGCTGTGCCAGGCGCTGACCGACACTGAAGCGTCGGTACGTGATGCCGCCGCCCAGAGCTTGAGCGTACTCAAGACGACGCAGGCGGGCCGGCTGTTATTGCCGTGGGCCACCCACGCCGACGTCAGCGTGCGCACGGCAATCTTCCGTGCCCTGCGCGAGTTGCGCCTTGAAGCGGCGGCGCCGTCGGCAATGCTGGCGCTGAACGATACCGATGCGGGGGTGCGCCGCGAAGCGGTCGGTGTGCTCGGCTGGCTCAAGCACCTGCCGGCATTGGACGCCCTGGCGAGGTTGGCCAGCAGCGATCCGGACACCGAAGTCCGGCGTGCCGCCACCGGCGCCCTCGGCCTGGCCAGTGATGAGCGGGTACTGCCGGCGCTGTATGAAGCGTTGCAGGACGCCACCTGGCAAGTACGGGAAGAGGCCGCGACCACCTTGGGCAAAGTCGGTAGCACCCGCGCGGGCGACGCCTTGATCACGGCGCTGGCCGATGACTACTGGCAAGTCCGCCTGCGCGCCACCCGCAGCCTTGGGCGCCTGCGGTATGCACCGGCGTTGCAGGCGCTGCTCCTGACGTTGGGCCACAGCATCAGTAACCTGCGCAAGGAAGCCGCCCTGGCGCTGGGCGAGTTGGGCGACCGACAGGCCCTTGGCCCGCTGCGTGACGCGGCCGACGATGGCGACCCGGAAGTACGCAAGGCGGTGCGCATTGCCCTGGCACAACTGCAATGAACAGTGCACCGAACGGCATTGGCCGCGATGATGATGGGCGCTTGAGGCTGGAATGGCGCGACGGCGTGCAATGGATCGACCACGCTCGCCTGCGCCGTGAATGCCCGTGCTCGCAGTGCCGGGCCTTTCGGTTGAGAGGCACGCCGCCGCTTGTGTCGGACCGTGTCCGGGTGCTGGAGGTCCATCCCCAGGGGTATGGCGTGCAATTGATTTTCAGCGATGGGCACCAGCGGGGGATTTACCCGTGGGCTTATTTGGCACAGATGGAGCCCCAGGCCGGGGCTCCGTCGGACTAAAACAACGCGGCGGTATAACTTCCCGTCACACGGTCCGGATCAGACAAGCCCGGTGAGGTAGTACACGCCAATCACGAAAAACGCCGCCAGTACCTTGAAGATCGTCATGCCGAAAATGTCTTTATAGGCCTGGCGGTGAGTCAGGCCGGTGACCGCCAGCAAGGTGATGACCGCGCCGTTGTGGGGCAGGGTGTCCATGCCCCCTGCAGCCATGGCGGCCACACGGTGCATGACTTCCAGCGGGATATGCGCGGCGTTGGCGGAGGCGATGAAGGTGTCCGACATCGCCGCCAGGGCAATGCTCATGCCACCCGATGACGACCCGGTAATACCCGCCAGCAAGTTAATGGTGATGGCCTGGTTGATCAGCGGATTGGGGATCACCTTGAGCGCTTCAACCACTGCAACGAAGCCAGGCAACGCCGCAATCACTGCGCCAAACCCATATTCCGAGGCGGTATTGAGCGTAGCGAGCATGGCCCCGCCAACGGCGGTGCGGCTGCCTTCGGCGAGTTTGCTGACGAGGGTGCGCCAGGCGAATGCAAAGACCGTGACGATGCCTACCAGCAAGGCCGCCTGGACCGACCAGATGGCGATCATCTTCGATACCTGGGTCTGGATCGGTGCCTTCAGTCCGGGCAGGTCAATTTCATAAATGCTGCCGTACCACTGTGGAATCCAGTGGGTGAAGGCCAGGTTCATCACGCCTACCAACAGCAACGGCAGCAACGCCACTAGCGGGTGGGGCAGGGCGATGTCCTGGGGCGTTTCGGGCTCATTGCGCAGGTCGGTGCCATAACCCTCGCCCGCGCGCCGGGCTTTGCGTCGCTGGCGCTCCAGGTACAGCATGCCGCCGATCAGTACGAACAACGAACCCAGGACTCCCAGCCAGGGCGCCGCCCAGGACGTGGTACCGAAAAACGTGGTGGGAATGATGTTCTGGATCTGCGGCGAACCAGGCAACGCATCCATGGTGAAGGTGAAGGCACCCAGGGCGATCGTTGCGGGCATCAGGCGCTTGGGAATGTTGCTTTGGCGGAACATTTCCGCGGCAAACGGATACACCGCAAACACCACCACGAACAGCGAAACACCGCCGTAGGTGAGCAGCGCACAGACCAGCACAATCACCAGCATGGCCTGGCTGCTGCCGAGCACCTGGATCACGGCTTTGACAATGGAGCGGGAAAAGCCGGACAACTCAATCAACTTGCCAAACACGGCGCCGAGCAAAAACACCGGAAAGTACAGTTTGATAAAGCCGACCATCTTGTCCATGAAAATATCAGTGAACGCCGGCGCAACGGCGCCGGGGTCAGTCAGTAGAACGGCAGCGAGTGCGGCGAGAGGCGCGAAGATAATGACGCTGTATCCCCGATATGCAGCGAGCATTAACGCGAACAACGCCAGCAAGGCGATGATGACACTCATGGGATGTCCTTCGAGGCTGGGCCTTTGGCGCAGAGGGCCAGTGTTGGGCTGCGCGATGGCTATGATTTTTGTTGTTGTCGGGCCGCGCACGTGGCGCGACCCGTTGTAGCCAAGCTGTTTTTATTCTGCGATACCGGCGTAAGGGACATGCTTGTGGCCGTAGCGACGCACGCGGATGTTGGCCTGTTCGCCATGCCCGGAGAACCCTTCGAGGGCACACAGGCGTGAGCAGTATTCGCCGATGAGGGAGGAGGCTTCGTCGGTCATCACTTTCTGGTAGGTGCAGGTCTTGATGAACTTGCCGACCCATAGCCCACCGGTGTAACGCGCGGCTTTTTTGGTGGGCAGGGTGTGGTTGGTACCAATCACCTTGTCGCCGTAGGAGACGTTGGTGCGAGGGCCGAGGAAGAGGGCGCCGTAGTTGCGCATGTTGTCCAGGAAGAAGTCCGGGTCACGGGTCATGACTTGTACGTGTTCGAACGCCAGGTCATTGGCAATGGCGAGCATCTCCTGTTCGTCTTCAGCGACGATCACTTCGCCGAAGCTTTCCCAGGCCTGGCGCGCAATCCCGGCGGTCGGCAGGATCGTCAGCAAGCGCTCGATTTCAGCCATCGTCTCGCGGGCGAGTTTTTCCGACGTAGTGAGCAGGATCGCCGGGGAATCCGGGCCGTGTTCGGCTTGACCGAGCAGGTCCGTGGCGCAGATTTCACCGTCCACGGTTTCATCGGCGATCACCAGGGTCTCGGTCGGACCGGCGAACAGGTCGATACCGACGCGGCCGAACAATTGACGCTTGGCTTCCGCCACAAACGCGTTGCCCGGCCCCACCAGCATGTCCACCGCAGCAATCGACTGGGTGCCCAGGGCCATGGCGCCGATAGCCTGGATGCCGCCCAGGCAGTAGATCTCGTCGGCACCCGCCATGTGCTGTGCGGCGACAATCGCCGGTGCCGGCTTGCCATGGAACGGCGGGGCGCAAGTGATGATGCGTGGAACCCCGGCGACCTTGGCGGTGATCACCGACATGTGCGCGGAGGCCAACAACGGATACTTGCCACCGGGTACATAGCAGCCCGCCGCGTTGACCGGAATGTGTTTGTGGCCGAGCACTACGCCCGGCAGGGTTTCGACTTCCAGGTCACGCATGCTGTTGCGCTGGTGCTGGGCGAAATTGCGCACCTGGGTCTGGGCGAATTCGATGTCGGTGATGTCGCGCTTGGTCAACTGCGCCATGCAGGCATCGATCTCGGCGCTGGAGAGCCGGTAGTCATCCCGGTCCAGGTTGTCGAAGCGGATCGATAGCTCACGAATCGCGTCATCACCCCGTTCTTCGATGTCTGCCAGGGTCTTTTCGACGGTGTCACGCACCTCACGCGCTGCTGATTTGATGACGGACGCTTCTGCGCCTTTTTTGAGCCAAATTGCCATGGGATGAATTCCTAGCGTTGTTGTTTTAGATATTGCATACGTATGCAATTGAGCCGATGCTAAGCCATTCCCGGACGAGATGAAAAGGGGGAGGGCGAAAAAAGACCGAGAAAGTTGCGCGAGACGGGCGAGCATGGGACGGGCGACACACCTCGCTTTAAATGGCAGGTATGATCGGCATTTGAAATGTGGATGCAGACGCAATGGCAGACTCCAACGACCCTTCCAGACACCCGATCACTGCCCATGATGTGGCCCGGTTGGCCGGTGTCTCGCAGTCTGCGGTCTCGCGAACGTTCACCAAAGGCGCGAGTGTTTCGCCGAAGACCCGGCAGAAGGTGGAGGCGGCGGCGGCAGCATTGGGCTACCGTCCGAACCAGTGGGCGCGTTCGTTGATCAAGCGGCGCTCCAACCTGATTGGCGTGGTCGCGCCAAGTATGGAAAACCCGTTTTATTCTGCAGTGCTGGAAGCCTTGTCGGCGGCGTTCGAAGAGCTTGGCTATCGAGTACTGTTGTTCTCCACGGCCAACCACGAAGACTCTGACCCGGTGCTGGAAGAGATACTGGGCTACCGCGTGGAGGCGCTGGTGCTGGTGTCGGCGAGCCTGTCTTCGCGGTTTGCCGAGGAGTGCAAGCAAACCGGGTTGCCAGTGGTGCTGGTCAACCGTCGAAATGACAGCACCAGTATCTCCAGCGTGACCAGCGACAACGCCCAGGGCAGCATGGAAATTGCGCAGTTCCTGGTGGCTGGCGGGCATCGCGAGCTGGCTTATATCGCCGGCAAGGAAAGCTCCTCGACCAGTCGTGACCGGGAAATCGCCTTTGTCGACGCACTGCAACGTCTGGGGCATCCGGTACCGCAACGCGCCGTGGGTGACTACACCTTTGAAGGCGCGATGGAGGCCGTACGCCGGCTGCTGTCGAGTGACAGTCCGCCTGACGGGATTTTTTGTGCGAATGACATCATGGCCCTGGGCGCCATCAATGTCGCACGCGAGGAGTTCGGGCTCACACCGGGCAAAGAGATCTCGATTGTCGGGTTCGATGACATCGGCCTGGCCGCCTGGCCAGTGTTTTCGTTGACCACCTACGTTCAACCGGTGAGCGATATGGTGAGTCGTGCGGTTGGGATCATCTGCGCGCAATTGGAAAACCCCGATACGCCTGCCATTCAGGAAGTCGTAAGGGGGCGGTTGATCGTACGCAAAAGCGCGAAAGTCCCGGACAGCGGGGTAGAGCAGGGGCCCGACTGCCGGGTGTGGCAACCCCAGGAACAGGCGTGAGCCATTCGGTCGAAGGCTGGCGACGACCTACCCGGCGTCGCTATGACCCCGCGCGGGCCAGGTGCGGTGGCAATCGGTTGAGGGTCCACCAAGCAGTCAGCATCGCCGCCACCGCGCTCAGGGCGATGCCGATCAACATCGGTGCCGGGGTGTGGTCGGCAAACACACCCACCACCGCCATGCACACGGCGGCGGTGATCATTTGGATCGCGCCCAGCAACGCTGATGCAGAACCGGCCACTGCGCCATGGTCTTCCAGGGACAATACCCCGGCCGCCGGCAACAGCAGCCCGAGAAAACCGAAGCCGATAAACAGCAGCGCCATCATCAACGGCAGGCTGTTGACCCACAGCGTGGTGAGCGCCAGCAAGGCCATGACCGTTGCCACGCCCGCCACCGACCAGCGAATCAACGGCGCGAGGCCAAAGCGTGCACTCAAGCGCGCGGTCAACTGGCTCAGGGCAAAAAACGACGCCGCGTTGAGGGCAAAGCACAGGCTGAATTGCGTTGGCGTGAGCCCGTAGTACTCGATGTAAACGAATGGTGCGCTGCCGATGAACACGAAGAACGTCGCAAGGCCAAAACCGCCCACTACCGACAACCCGGTAAACACCGGATCACGCAGCAACGCGCCGTAGCTGCCGAACGCATTGCCCAGGGTCTTGCCCAGGCGGCGTTCGGCGGGGTGGGTTTCCGGCAATTGCACGGCGGTCATGATCAGGCACAGCACTGCAGCCACACCCAGTACCCAAAACACTTCGCGCCAGCTCCACACGGCAATGATCACGCTGCCGGCCAGCGGCGCGAGAATCGGTGAAATGCTCACCACCAGCATCAGCAACGCCATCAGGCGCGCGGCTTCATGGCCGGTGTACAAGTCACGCACAATCGCCCGTGGAATCACCATCCCGGCGCAGGCGCCAAAGGCCTGCAACGCCCGAAAGCCGATCAGCACCTCGATGGAGGGGGCGAGGGCGCAACCAATGCTGGCCACGATGAAAATCGCCAGGCCGGCATAGATCGGCGGCTTGCGCCCGAACACATCGCTGATCGGGCCGTAGAACAGCTGGCACACACCGATGATCATGAAGAACACCGTCAGGCTCATCTGCACCGCGGCAGGCGAGGCATGCAGGCTGGCGCCGAGTGTCGGCAACGCCGGCAGGTAGCTGTCGATGGCAAACGGGCCGACGGCGGTGATCAACCCCAGCAGCAGGGCGAGATGGGCGATACTTCGAGACATGGTGGTTCCGGGCGGCGGTAAAAAAGAGGGGCCAGCTTAGTGATCGCCCTCGGTGCATACAAGCCGGTGTTTACAGACTCGCTACAGAGTCACCCCGCGGTAGGGTGTCGTGAATAGGCAATGGGTACGGGAGATAGACGTAACATATTGATTTAACTCAACTAAATATCCATTTAGTCGAGTTGGATATTTCGCGAATTCAAGGCTGGGCGAGGGCGGTCGTTCGGCGCTCACTGATGCGTTCAACCGCCAGCATATGGTCGGTGCCCCATTGGCAAAGCGGCCCCAATGCCTGGGCCAGCGAGCGTCCGAAGGGAGTCAGGGAGTATTCGACCTTTGGCGGTATCTCCTTGTAGTCGATGCGCGCGATGATCTCATCGCGTTCCAGCTCCTTCAATTGCTGGATCAGCACCTTGTCCGTCACGCCGCCAACGGCGCGCCGCAGTTCGCCATAACGGTGAACTTCATGGGCCAGGTGATACAGGACCAACGGTTTCCATTTCCCGCCAATCACCGCCAGGGCGGCGTCGAGCCCGCAGTTAAAGGTGCTGTTTGCCATGTTTTTGTCCTCAGGCTGGGTACTTACCAAAAGGTGCATACTATTCAAAACAATAGCGCAGATCTACGCTTGGACCTCAACATTTGAGGGAAACACTCATGAACAGGCTCAACGGGAAAGTCGCCGTCGTCACCGGTGGCAACAGCGGGATCGGCTTGGCCAGCGCCATACGCTTTGCGGCCGAAGGTGCACAGGTCGTTATCGTGGGACGCCGCCAGGATGAACTGGACAAAGCCTTGGTCCTGATCGGGCATGACGCGATCGCGATCCAGGGCGACATTTCAAACCTGCGTGATCTTGAGCGGGTATTCGCGCAGATCAAGGCTGACAAAGATCGTGTAGATGTGTTGTTCGCCAATGCGGGCCTTGGAGATCTGGAGCCCATTGGTGCGATCACGGAGGAATCGTTTGATCGCACCTTTGGCGTGAACGTGAAAGGCACGTTGTTCACCGTACAGAACGCGTTGCCATTGATGAGCGCCGGTGGCTCGATTGTGCTGACAGGTTCGACGACGGCCTCGATGGGCACCGCAGCGTTCAGCGTCTACAGCGCGTCGAAAGGCGCACTGCGAAACTTCGCGAGAAGCTGGGCGCTGGATCTGCAAGGCACAGGTATTCGCGTGAACGTGCTATCACCTGGGCCGACAACGACACCGGGTTTGGACAGAGCGCTATCAGGTACCGGCCAGAAGGATGCGATTGTCGATTCGATGGTTACGCGTGTACCGCTGGGTCGTATGGGGCAGCCAGATGAAGTGGCGAATGCGGCATTGTTCCTGGCATCGGATGAGAGCAGCTTCATGACGGGCAGCGAGATGTTCGTGGATGGCGGTTTCGCTCAGGTGTGATCCAGGCTCATCGACCAAATCGAGACAGGCTGGGTTTGGTCGATGAGGAGCGTGGTGCACTGGTTGAAATCTGGCTGGCACTGACCCTGATAACGGATCATATTATTACGCATAATGTATATTATGTTAAATTACGTATAGCGCCCGGGATTGGCTTGAGCAGGATCAGCGCCCCGTCGAATTGCAGTCCCAGATTGGCCGAGGCATTGCTAATGCCCGCAGGTGCATGGCCAATTCCGAGCGGACGCCCTCCTCCAAGCTCTTCAGCCGTCGGCATCGGCAGTCTGTTGGGGCAGTGTTGAGGTCATGGTTCTTAATGGGTGTCGAGTACCCATCGCAAGGTCGTCATCACGGGTCGATGCGCGCAGCGGCGTGCTCACCTGCGATGCTCAATACCATGCGGAATTTGACGTCGCCGGACTTCATCCGTTGGTAGGCTTCATTGGCCTGTTCGAAGGGCATCACTTCGATCCTCGGGCGTACGCCAGCCAGCACGCTGAAATCCAGGGTCCTTTCGTTTTCGTAGGGCGAGCCGGTGATCGAACCCAGCAGGCTACGCTCACCCACGACCAGGTGGCCGGTCGACACCGGCAACGGATCTTTGCCCGCTCCAAGCAGAACAAGACGGCCTTGTGGTGCGAGCCCGGCCATGAGCGCCGATACGGTAGCAGGGGCGCTGATAGTACTCACGATGGCCTGAGCGCCGCCCATTTCCTTGAGCTTCGTCGCCGCGTCTTCTTCATGGGTGTCGATGTAGACATGGGCTCCCAGGTTCCATGCGTCGTCGGCGATATCAGTGCCGCGCCCGATGGCAACCACGCGAAACCCCATCCGGCGCGCGTACTGCAGGGCCATATGCCCCAGGCCGCCAATACCAAAGATGGCAACCGTATCGCCCGCCTGCGCGCCGCACTTCTTCAACGCATTGAACGTGGCGATGCCGGCGCAAAGCAACGGCGCGGCTTCCTCGGCAAGGAGTTCGTCAGGAATCGATACCAACCCGGAGGCTCGCGCCAACATCATTTCGGCATAACCACCGTCGCAAGTAGCGCCGACAAAGGGCTGGTGTTGGCACAGCTGAAAGTGCCCCTGGCGGCACGGTACACATTCGCCGCAAGGCCCGCCCAGGCGGCCCACGCCCACACGCTGGCCGACTTTCCAGAGCGATGGAACGTGCTCGCCCAGCGCGGCGATGCGGCCGACCACTTCATGACCCGGCACACGCGGCGGCTGCAGTGCAGGGTCTGCCCCTTCGATGTCGCCAATATCGGCACCACAGATGCCGCAGGCCTCCACGGCAATCAGCACCTGCCCACTACCAGGGGCAGTTGTTGGACGGTTAACCAGCTCCAGAAAACCCGGTCGGGTGACTTGCATGGCACGGTATGTAGCGTTCATAGCCCTCGGCTCCTGAAAAGATAAAAAACGGAAAAGTGTCAGGCCGAAACAACAACGAGCGCCGTCTTGCCTTGCGATCTCAGGTCAACGCTTCGATGGATTCAACGCAGCCGCACTGGCATGTTCAGTCAACGCCTTCACGCCCAGGCCGGCGGCCTCGACGGCCCCGGCCAAATAGCCGGAAAACTGCGGCGACCACTCGCTGGCGATGCCTGTCAGGCATCCCTGCCAGGGTCCCGAAGTTGCCTTGGCCGAGGGCGCCCGGGAATGCTGGGCCGCCGCATTTACATCGACTGCGGTGGCCGTACGCGGGTCTTGCGCCCAGTCCTTGATGGCTTCGGCCTTGGGCGTCGCCGCCAGAGGGCCAAACATCCGTACCAGTTGCGCACGGCAGTGCGTGCGCAATACCTCGTCGGAGACCGTGCTGCGTACACGCGCCGGCACGCCCAGGAAGCCAAACAGCGCTGCGCTGCCACCCGGCATGGAGGCGTCATGGATTTCACCCAGTGGCCCACGTGCACTGCGGCCTTCACCGGACAACCCCTGCTCCCGCCAGAACGGTGTGTCATAGATGGCGACGTACTTGGCTTGAGGTGCCATCCACGTCGCCGTTTCACGCCACTGCAGGGCCAGCGATGCAGGCAAGGCCGGTTCGAATGCGATGGTGCTTTCGACCAGTCGAGGCGGCAGCGCCAGCAAGACATGCTCGGCCTGCCAGGCACTGACATGGCCTGCGGCGTTTTCGCTCTCAAGCTCGATACAGCCGTGGTGTTTGCGAAGTCGGCGCACCGTGTGGCCGGTGATGATGTTTGCCGGGGCGAGCTCGTCTCGCAGGGCTTCGGTCAAGCGCCCCATGCCACCGGCCAGGCGCATGGACGCGGGCGAGTTCACGTAGCCACGCATGCGCACAGGAGGCTCCTCGGGTGAGCGCTCCACCATCATGTCGCCCTCCTCGAACTGCTCAAACCGCTCCAGGCCCAAGGCCTCCACCAGCCGGCCAAGCTCGTATTGGTAGCCAGGCCAGAACCAGGTAGGGCCCAGGTCGAAGCGGTCGATGCCGTCGGTGTTCGCTGCAATGTGGGTAACGGCCTGGCCGGTGGCGTCGATGGACGCAATACGACCGCCGAGGACTTCCCTCCCCTCCAGCAACACATAATCGGTGATGCCCTGGCGTTCCAGCAGGTAGGCGGCGTACAGGCCGCTCAAACCGGCGCCAACGATAGCAATGCGTACCGTGTGCATGCTCATTCCTCTGCCGCCACATCGGCCAGGTGGCCCGTTTTGAGGTACAGGGTGGCGCCTTGGTCGCCAGCGTAGAGGTTCGCAGACTCACCAGCAGGCAGGCGCACCCAACTGCCGCACTCGTATGCCTTTCCATCCAGCGTCACGTTGCCCGCCAGCACCAGCAGTTCAGCGCCATCAGGCAGCGTCTCGAAAATCGCGTCATGCGGTGCCAGACGTTGCAGACAGACCTGCTCCGTTTCATCACGGAACAGCGTGCAAACCTCGCGCCGGCCCTCCCGACGCCACGCGGCAGGGTCACGGGTATCAATGCGCACATGGCGCTGCTCGCGTCCCTGCATCTGCTGAAGCTTGACGAAAATGACGGCGCCCCCGGCACTGGAGGGTTGATGGCTGGACCCGGGGGGATTGCGCAAATACCAGCCCGCCGGGTAGTCCCCACTCCCGTCGGAGAAGGTCCCCGACAACACGAGAATCTCCTCTCCCCCGGGATGGGGGTGGCGAGGGAAACGGGAGTCAGGCGCATACCGCACAAGGCTGGTGGCACGGGCTTGTTCCGCGCCCACGCGATCCAGCATCACGCGCTCGACGCCATCCTGGGGCGAAGCCACCCATTGACACTGCTGGGACGCCACGATGGCGCGGCGAGTGAAATCGGCATTGATCAGCATGAGGGTTATCCAAACGGGGACAAAGACACCGGCCAACCCGTCCGTGGGTGGGCGGTGCATATCGATAGGGCTTACTGACTGGGCAGTTGTTGATAGGCCTCGACGACGCGTGCCGAGTACGTCAGTGCAGCACCCGCGTTCAGGGCAATCGCCACACCGAGGGCTTCGGTGATTTCTTCAAGCGTGGCACCGTGCTCGACCGCCTTCTTGGTGTGAACGGAAATACACCCGTCGCAGCGCGTGGTCACAGCCACCGCCAATGCGATCAGCTCGTGGATCTTCGGTTCCAGATGCCCCGTCTTGACCGCCGAATTGTCGATCATCATCAGGCCGCGCATCACGTCGGGGTTTTGTTTGGCGTAGTCGCCCACGCGCTCCATCAGGGCGTCGCGGTAGCCATTCCAGTCTTGCATCATGGTCTTTCTCCAAAAACAGATTGAAGCCAGGTGTGGGGTCTCGCCTGGCAAAGAACTCAGTGCGTCAGCGGCGCAGGTCAGTTACGGCCAGCCATGACACCGCCATCGACGTCCCAGACGGCGCCAGTAACCCAGCCCGCCTTGTCCGAGAGGAGGAAGGCAACCACTTCGGCGACATCCTGAGGCGTGCCCACACGGCCAATCGGGTGGAAGCTGTTGAAGCCTTGCAGCGCACTGTGCACTTCGGCTTTTGGAATGAAGCCTTCGTAGATAGGGGTCTGCACCACGGCAGGCGACACCGCGTTAACACGGATGTTCTTGCTGCCCAGTTCCATCGCCAGGTGCTGGGTCAGCGAGTGCAGGCCCGCCTTGGCCATCGAGTAGGCCGACGACGGTGTGGCCGCGATCGCCTGCTTGCCCCACATCGAACCAATGTTCACGATCGCGCCCGGGCGGTTCTTGGCGACCAGGTTGGCGGCAACCTTTTGCGTGATGAAGAAGGTCGCTTTGTTGATCGACATGTACTGGGCGTAATCGGCTTCCGAATGCTCCAGGAATGGCTTGGGGAAGAACACGCCAGCGGCGTTGACCAGCAGGTCGATATCCGAATGCTGTTCGTCCAGGGTTTTGATCAGCGAAGCGACGGCGGCGTCGTTGGCCAGGTCGGCGGTCAGTGCCCATACCTGGCCCAGTTCAGCCAATTCCCGGCGGGCTGCTTCGGTTTTTTCCGGGCGGTTGCCCACGATGACTACGCTGCCGCCCTCGGCCAGTACGGTGCGCGCCGTCTGCAGGCCCATGCCGCTGGTGCCACCGACGACCAACAGCTTCTTGCCCTTGAATTGATTGCTCATCTTGAAAATCTCTCTGTGCGCCCGCCGCCAGGCAGGACTTGAATGGAAGAAAAACTATTGTTTCCAATGGCCTATGCGCTCAGCCATCAAACAGATCAACAGTCGGCATGGAGGCGATTTTTCTCCTCTTCCGGCCCGCAGACAAACGAGATAAAGTGTCAGCCCCAGAAAGAAAAACTTTATCGATATGAAATCGCCCGTCCATCTCAACGCCCTGCGTGCTTTCGAGGCCAGCGCCCGCCATCAGAGCTTTTCTTCGGCGGCGGTCGAACTCAATGTCACACCCGCCGCTGTCGGTCAGTTGGTCCGTACGCTGGAAGACTGGCTGGGTAGCCCGCTGTTTGTGCGCGGTAGCAGCGGTCGGGCACGGCTTGTACCTACTGAGGCGGCTGAGCGTGCATTGCCAGACATCCGGGCAGGTTTCGACAGGCTGGCGTTGGGGATGGAACGACTTAGCGAAGGCTCGATCAGCGGCGTACTGACCGTGGCCGTCAGCCCGGCTTTTGCCGCCAAATGGCTGTTGCCTCGCATCGACCGCTTTCAGGCGGTGTGCCCCGAAACAGACGTGCGTCTGGATACCAACCTTAAACCGGTGGATTTCGTCGCCCAGCGGATCGATATCGGCGTGCGTTATGGCACGGGGCGTTGGCCAGGGCTGACCGCCGAGAAGCTGATGGACGAAGAGGTGTATCCGGTGTGCTCGCCACAACTGTTGCGCGAGCATTCGCGTTTGCAAAAAACCAGTGACCTGGCACAGGAGACGTTGATTCACGACCTTTCGATGGATAGCCATAGCGGTTTTCCGAGCTGGGAAACCTGGATGCAGAAAGCCGGATCGAAGGACACCCTCTCCCTGCGAGGCATGCAAATCAACAATTCTGCCGCCGTGTTGCAGGCTGCGGTTGAGGGGCACGGCGTCGCACTTGCACGCAGCGTCATGGCCCACGACGACCTGGCAAGCGGACGGTTGGTGCGGTTGTTTCCAGACATCAGTGTTGCATCGGAGCTGGCCTACTACGTCGTTTATCGACCTGAGTGTGCGAGCTTGCCCAAGTTGGCGACATTTCGGGACTGGTTGTTGGCAGAAGCACAGCAGACGGTAAAGCGTGAGATCAGCGCCCACTAGGCTGTACTACTCGCGATTCCTCAACGACGACGCTACCAGCAAATCCCGCGTATAGGCATGCTCCGGTGCGTCGAACAATTGCTCGGTACTCCCCGCCTCCACGACCACGCCATCCTTCACCACGATCAAGTCGTGAGCCAACGCCCTTACCACCGCCAGGTCGTGGCTGATGAACAAGTACGTCAGCCCATGCTCCTCCTGCAACCTGCGCAGCAAGCTCACCACCTGCTTTTGCACGGTGCGGTCGAGGGCTGAGGTGGGTTCGTCGAGCAATATCAAATCCGGCTTGATCACCAGTGCGCGGGCGATCGCGATGCGTTGGCGCTGGCCGCCGGAGAATTCGTGGGGGAAGCGATGGCGCGTATCGGGGTCGAGTCCGACGTCGCGCAACACGGCAATCACTTGAGCTTCGCGCGCGCAAGCATTGAGGTCCGTGTGTACGCGCAGGCCTTCTTCGATGATTTGCTGCACGCTCATGCGCGGACTGAGGCTGCCGAACGGGTCTTGAAACACCACCTGTAGTTTGCGCCGCCACGGACGCAGGGCCTTGCCTTTGAGTGCGTCGAGGGCCTGGCCCTGGAAGCGAATGCTGCCTTGGGCGTCGATCAACCGCAGGATCGCCTGGCCAAGGGTGGATTTGCCCGAGCCGGATTCGCCAACAATGCCCAAGGTTTTGCCACGTTGCAGGCGCAGGTCGATGCCGTCCACCGCCTTGATCGGCGGTTTGCGCCGCAGCAGGCCGCCTTGCGGGAACCAGACCTTGAGGTTGTCCACTTCCAGCAGGTTGTCCGCCGTCTCACGTACCACCGCCCTGCCATCGGGCTCGGCCTCGAGCAACTGCCGGCTGTAGGCGTGCTGCGGCGCGGCAAACAGTGCCTGGCAGTCGGCCTGTTCGACGATCTGGCCGGCGCGCATCACCGCCACGCGCTGGGCGATGCTGCGCACCACGTTGAGGTCGTGGCTGATCAGCAGCAGCGCCATGCCCAGGCGTTGCTGCAGGTCTTTTAGCAGCGCAAGAATGCGTCGCTGCACGGTCACGTCCAGGGCCGTGGTGGGCTCGTCGGCGATCAACAGCAGCGGTTCGCAAGCCAGGGCCATGGCGATCATCACCCGCTGGCGCTGCCCGCCGGAGAGCTGATGCGGGTACGCCGCAAGGCGCTGGCGCGGCTGCTGGATGCCCACCAGTTCGAGCAACTCCAACACGCGCTCACGCGCCGCCGCACCGCCCAGGCCTTTGTGCAGCAGCAGGGTTTCGGACAGCTGCCGTTCCACGCTGTACAGCGGGTTGAGCGAGGTCATCGGCTCCTGAAAGATCATCGCGATGCGATCGCCGCGAATCTGCCTTAAACGCTCCGGCCGCGCGCCGAGCAGCTCTTCGCCCTGGTAGCGAATACTGCCCTGGGTACGCGTGGTGTGGGGCGGCAGCAATTGCAGGATCGAGTGGGCGGTCACCGATTTACCGGAGCCCGACTCGCCCACCAGAGCCAGGCACTCGCCCGGGTGAATATCCAGGTCGATGCCACGCACCGCTTTGTGCCCGTCGAACGCCACTTTCAGGTTACGAATTTCAATCAACGCGTCAGTCACGGCACAGCTCGCTTATCAGGATCGGGGGTCGAAGGCGTCGCGGCAGGCTTCGCCGATAAACACCAACAGGGACAGGATCAACGCCAACGTAAAAAACGCGGTCAGCGCCAGCCACGGGGCTTGCAGGTTGTTTTTTCCCTGGCCGATCAACTCACCCAGGGACGCACTGCCCGTGGGCATGCCGAAGCCAAGAAAATCCAGGGCGGTGAGGGTCGAAATGGCCCCGGTCAAAATGAACGGCAAGTAGGTCAAGGTGGCAGTCAGCGCGTTGGGCAGAATGTGCCGCAACATCACCTGAACATCGCCCACACCCAGGGCTCGCGCGGCCTTCACGTACTCCAGGTTGCGCCCGCGCAGGAACTCGGCGCGCACCACATCCACCAGGGTCAGCCAGGAAAACAGCGCCATGATCCCCAGCAGCCACCAGAAACCCGGTTCGACAAACCCGGACAAGATGATCAGCAAGTACAGGACCGGTAGCCCCGACCAGATCTCGATCAGGCGCTGCCCCAACAGGTCGACCCAACCGGCGTAATAGCCTTGCAGCGCGCCGGCGGCGACCCCGATCAAAGTGCTGACCACGGTCAGTGCCAAGGCAAATAGCAGCGATACCCGGGTGCCGAAAATCACCCGCGCCAATACATCCCGGGCTTGATCATCGGTGCCCAGCCAGTTGCTCGCGCTGGGCGGCGCCGGCGAAGGGGTCGTGAGGTCGTAGTTGACCGTGTCGTAGCTGAACGGAATAGGCGCAAACAGCATCCAGCCGCCCTGCCCTTCAATCAGTTCATGCACGTAAGGGTCACGGTAATCCGGCTGAAACGGCAACGTGCCGCCAAAATCCTGCTCGGTGTAGCGCTCGAAGGCCGGGAAATACAATGAGCCCTGGTACGCCATCACCAGTGGCTTGTCGTTGGCCAGCAGTTCGGCACCCAGACATACGGCGAACAGCGCCAGGAACATCCACAGCGACCACCAGCCGCGGCGATTGCGCTTGAAGTGCAGCCAGCGGCGACGGGTGATCGGAGTAAAAACCGGCATCAGTGCGACCTCGCGGAAAAATCCAGCCGGGGGTCCAGCAGGCGGTAGCACAGGTCGCCCAGCAACTTGATGACCAACCCGACCAGGGTAAAGATTAACAGCGTGCCGAAGACCACGGGATAGTCCCGTGCCACTGCCGCTTCGTAGCTCAGGCGACCGAGGCCGTCGAGGGAGAAAATCACTTCAATCAGCAACGAGCCGCCGAACAACATCGCGGTGAGCGCCTGGGGCAGGCCAACCACGATCAGCAGCATGGCGTTGCGAAACACGTGTTTGTACAGCACCTGTTTTTCGCTGAAACCCTTGGCCCGCGCGGTCACTACGTACTGGCGGCTGATCTCGTCGAGGAAGCTGTTTTTGGTGAGAATGGTCAGTGTGGCAAAGCCGCCAATCACCAGCGCCGATACCGGCAAGACAAGGTGCCAGAAGTAGTCCACGACCTTGCCCGCCCATGACAGGCTGGCAAAGTTCTCCGAGACCAGGCCGCGCACCGGAAACCAGTTCAACAGGCTACCGCCGCCGAATACCACGATCAGCAGCAAGGCGAACAGGAACGCCGGCATGGCGTGGCCGATAATGACCGCCGCACTGCTCCACACATCGAAGCGGCTGCCATGGCGCACGGCCTTGCGAATGCCCAGCGGGATCGACACCAGGTAGCTGATCAGCGTGGCCCAGAAGCCCAGGGACAAAGTCACCGGCAGTTTTTGCAGGATCAGGTCGGTGACCTTGGCGCCGCGGAAGAAGCTATCGCCAAAATCCAGCCGCGCGTAGCTGCTGAGCATCAACCAAAGGCGTGCGCCCAGGGGCTTGTCGAAGCCGTATTGGCGCTCGATATCGGCCACCAGCGCGGGGTCCAGGCCACGAGTTGTGCGCGATTCAGTGCTGCCGGTTTCCACCCGTGTGCCGGCCACCGACGCTTGGCTGCCGATGCCTTGCAAGCGCGCGATGGCTTGCTCAACCGGGCCACCCGGGGCGGCTTGCACGATAAAAAAGTTGACCAGCAGGATGCACACCAGCGTCGGCACGATCAGCAATAAACGGCGCGCGCTATAGGCCAGCATGTTGGGAAGCCTCAGTCAGTTGACGCATCTGTGGGGTGGTCAGCGGTGTCGGGCTCACTTCCCACCAGGTGTCGATGCCCACGTCATTGAGCGGCGCTGTGCGGGGCCGACCAAAACGGTTCCACCACAGCGAGGACGAGCCCGGCGGGTAATAGTTGGGAATCCAGTAGAAGCCCCACTGCAACACGCGGTCGAGGGCATGGGCGTAGCGCACCATGGTCGGGCGGTCGTTGGCGCGGACAAGGCCATCGATCAAGGCGTCCACCGCCGGGTTGCGCAGTGCCATGTAATTGTTGGAGCCAGGGTCATCGGCACTCTCGGAACCGAAGTAGTTGGTCAGCTCGCGGCCCGGCGATGGGCTGACCGGGTACCCGTTGACGATCATGTCGTAGTCCCGTGCGCGCACGCGGTTGGCGTATTGGGCCGAGTCGATCATGCGGATCGTGAAGCCGATGCCGATCTGCGCCAGGTTGCGTTTGTAGGGCAGCAGCAAACGCTCGAAGCCTTTCTGGGCATTCAGGAAGGTGAACTGCAACGGCGTGCCCTCGGCGTTAACCAACTGGTCGCCGCGCGGGGTCCAGCCCGCCTCGGCCAGTAACTTCAGCGCTTGCGCCTGCTGCGGCCGAATGCGCCCGCTGCCATCGGTGCGCGGCGGCTGGTAGACCTGGGTGAACACCTCTTCCGGCACTTGCCCGCGCCAGGGTTCCAGAATGGCCAGTTCCTGGGCATCCGGCAGCTGGGTGGCCGCCAATGCGCTGCGGGAAAAGAAGCTGCGCTGGCGCAGGTACAGGCTGTGCATCATCTGCCGGTTGCTCCAGTCGAAATCCCACAACAGGCTCAGCGCCTCGCGCACGCGGCGGTCCTGGAACTGCGGTTTTTGCAGGTTGAACACAAAGCCCTGGGTGCCCTGCACGGCATTCGGTGCCAGTTGTTCACGTTGCAGACGACCGTCGCGCAAAGCCTCGCCGTCGTAGCCCACCGAATAACTGGTGGCGGAAAATTCGCGATTGAAGTCGTAACCCTGGGCTTGCAGGATCTGGCGCGACACGTCGCCGTCGGCAAAAAATTCAAGCCGCAGGGTGTCGAAGTTGTACTGCCCCTGCGTCACCGGCAGGTCTCGCCCCCACCAGTCCTTGACCCGTTCGAAGGTGACACTGCGGCCGTTGTCCACGCTGCTGATACGGTACGGGCCGCTGCCCACCGGCGGTTCAAAGCCGCCGCCGCTGGCGAAATTGCGCCCCTGCCACCAATGTTCCGGCAGCACCGGCAGTGAAGCGAGGTCCAGAGGCAAGGTGCGATTGTCGGCGCTTTTGAAGGTGAACCGCACTTGGGTCGGCGATTCCACCAGCACCTGGTCCACATCGGCAAAGCTTTGGCGATACGCCAGGCTGCCTTCGGTGGTGAACAGCTTGAAGGTGTAGGCCACGTCCTGCGCGGTGATGGGCGTGCCATCGGCAAAACGCGCCTTGGGATTGAGGTAGAAACGCAGCCATGAATGGTCATCTGCCAGCTCCATGCCTTGCGCGACTAACCCGTACACGGTGTACGGCTCATCCTGCGAACGGTACGCCAACGGGCTGTAGAGCCAACCCTGGATCTGGGTGATGCCGGTGCCTTTGTCGACATACGGGATCAGGTGATCAAACGCCCCGCCTTCCATCGACGAACGACGAAAACTGCCGCCCTTGGGCGCGTTCGGGTTGACGTAATCCAGGTGTTTGAAGTTGGCCGGGTACTTGGGCGCTTCGCCGTATACCGTCAAAGCGTGCGTCGGTTGAGCGAGCAGTGACGGCGCCCAAAGCCCCGCCAGCAGTGCCCACACCATGAAGCGAAACAGGCTCACAAACTCAACTCCTTTTCCAAAAACACTGAAGGCTCACTTATGCAGGGTTGTGCGTCGACGCCAGGGTTTTTATAGAGCACCGGTTAGACCGTTAGCGCATGTGCTTATGCGCTACTTGCCGAAGTGGTAACTCACGTCCAGCCAGACCTGGCGGCCATAGGGGTCGTAGTTGCCGCTGGGGTAATACGGCCAGCCGGCGGAGTCATCGTGCTTGACCTGATTGAGCAGGTTGTTGACGGTCAGGCCGACACTCGCCTGCTCGTTCACCTGGTAACGGGCGCTGGCGTTGAAGGTCGTCCAGGGCGACAGGCGCCCATCGCCGGCGCCATTGGTCACGCTGCCGTAGCGAATGCCGGTCAGCGTGGTGGTGAGGTGCTGGTAGTCCCAGGTCAGGCTCGCGTTGACCTTGCTGCGCCAGTCGTGGTTGTCGGTGCTGGAGCGCAGGTTCTGGGTTTGCGCATCGTCCGACTCCTTGAGGTAGTGGGACAGCACCAGGCTGTAGCCAATCGCCGAACTGAACGCGCCGTACTGGCCTGCGCCCCAGCGAATATTACTCTTGAGGTCCAGGCCGCTGACCCGCTCGCTGGCGGCGTTGATCGCATTGACCTGCACCCGTTGCAGCACGTTCGGGTCCACTGCCGCCGTGCTGGCATTGCGCTGGATGCGTGCCAGGACGTCGGCGCAAGTGGTCGCATCAAGCTGGCCGTTGCGGCACTGGTTTTCCTGTTGCAGCAAGCGGTTGATGTCGACGGTGGTCAACAGGTCCTTGATTTCGACGCGCCAGAAGTCGGCGGAGAAATCAAACTGATGCGAGGGCGACCAGACAAAGCCGTACGTCCAGGACTTGCCACGCTCGGAGGCGAGGTCCGAATTACCGGTCTGGGTGTAATCCACGCGGCCCCGGTCACACGCCCCTTCTACGCCCTTGCTGCAACCGTAATAGTCGATCTGGTCAGGCGTGTAGCCATTGGTCGCGGCCTGGTAGAGGTAGTTGAGGTCGGGTGCGCGAAAGCTGGTGCCGTAGCTGCCACGAAACAGCAGGCTGGTCACCGGGCGCCATTCCAGGCCCAGGTTGTAGGTTTTTTGTTGCTCGGTGCGGCCACTGAATTTGTATTGGTCCCAGCGCCCGGCCGCCGAGGCGAGCAAGGTGTCGGTGACGGGAATGCTCAGCTCGCCACCCGCGGCGTAGCGGTCACGCGAACCGCCTGAATTGGAGGCCGGCGTGGTGTTGTAAAACGTGCCGTCATTGAGTTGGTCGTCGACATCGACGCTGTAGGATTGCCGCCCCACTTCGGTCACACCGGCAAAGCCCACCGGCCCGGCGGGCAGCTCGAACAGGTCGCCGTTAATGTTGGCGCTGAAGGTTTGGGAAACCGATTTACTCTTCTGCACCAGGTTGCCGCGAAACTGATCCCACTGCTCCGGAGTCAGCGGCTGGTCCAGCCGCGAAGGGTCTGGCGCGAAGACCGGGTGCCCGTCCTGCGTGCCCAGTTGCGGCCCGAGGTAGTAATCGCGGATGCCGCTCAAAGGCGTGTAGCGGGTGGTGCGGTCGCTGGTGTACTCGGAGCGGTTCGCCGCAATCTGATAACCCCAGTCACTGTTGGTGAACTTGTCTTCCAGGCCCAGGGTGCCGGTCCAGGACACTTCGCGCCATTTGCTGTTGTTGCTGGTCTTGCCACCGATTTCCTCGCTGGAAAAGTTGCGTGACCAGCGCTCCAGGTTGCCGGTGTTGCGGTTGATAAAGTCCGGCGAGGTGAAGCTTGGGCCGCGCGTGTTGTTCTGCGTGTGATCAAAGCCAAACATCAAGTCGGCGAACACTTTGCCGGTGTCGCTGAAGTGCCAGGTGCCGCGCGTGTAGCCGTCATAGTTTTCCTTTTGCGCCTGCAAGGTCCAGTAGTCGTTGTAGTACTGGTTGGTGGTGCAGCGGGTGCTGCTGCCACCGAGCTTGCCGTTGTAGATACCGCCGTAGGCACCGCAGCCGGGGCCGAGGTAGGCGCCGCTGTCGAGGTTACGGCGGTAGCCCACATCCTTGGCCGGGCCGTCGCTCATAAAGCCGCGCTGGTTGGCCCAGATCGGTTGGCGCTGGGTCAGCTCCAGGCCGAATACCCCGTCAAAATCGCCCCAGGTCTCGCCGCCGCTGATCTGCAGGCGCTGGTTGTCGCCGCCGCCACGCTCGGCGGCGCCACCACGCAGATTGACGTCCACGCCGCTGATTTTGTCTTTGAGGATGATGTTCACCACCCCGGCAATCGCGTCGGAGCCATACACCGCCGAGGCGCCGCTGCTGAGGATCTCGATACGCTCGATCATCACCGCCGGGATGTTCGCAAGGTTGGTGAAGTTGACCGCGCCGTCGTACGCCGTGGGGTAGTCGGCCACGCGCCTGCCGTTGATCAGCACCAGCGTGTGGTTCGGCCCCAGCCCTCGCAGGTTGAGGGCACTGGCGGCCGGCTGGAAGGTGTTGCCGTAGTCTTCGCCCTGGGTCATGCCGGTGTTCTGGGTTTGCGAGGCGATGGCGTCGTAGACGTTTTTGTAGCCCCTGCGGGTGACTTCGTCAGCGGTGATGACCGTGACCGGCGACGGCCCTTCAACCTGGGCACGGGCAATGCGTGAACCCGTGACCACGACCTTTTCCAACGCTACATCGCCCGGGACTTTCGCCGCCGTGGGCGCAGCCTTGACCGCCGCTGCAGGTGGCTTGACCGCCCGGCGCAGGGTCCAACCGCCGTCGCCACTGGGCACGGCGTCGAGGGCTGCACCGCGCAGTGCCTGTCGCAGCGCTTGCTCGGTGGTGAAGGTGCCCCGCACCGGCGCGCTGGTCAGGCCTTGCACAAGGTCTTGCTGGAAGGAAATGATCTGCCCGCTGCTGCGCGACAGGGTCAACAGCGCTTGGTCGAGGGGGCCGCTGGCGATATCAAAATCAAAAGTCTGGGCGGTCGATATCGCAGACAGCGGCTGTGCCAGCACCGCCGTGCCATGTCCCGCCAAAGTCAGGCCAATCGTCAGAGACAGTGCCGCCAGAGATGCGCGACTGAGAGGTTTGAGTTGCATGGTTGAGGTTCCCATCATTGATATGCCGTTGATGGGTTGAACAACAGATCGGTTTTTTTTATAGGCGGCCGTTAGGCTAAAAAAGCATGGGTTTATAACGGCCCGAAACAACACTCCCAGGCAGATACACCCTGGCCTGTATTGGGTTGTGCAACAGTGGCGGGGGTTTTATAGGGCTGGGAAAATTATTTTTATCGGCGCTCGATACTGACCCAATAAGGGCTGTGATAATCGATCTGCACCGGCAAGGATTTGGCCAGCAATTGCAGGGCGCCCTGGCTGTCGTCCAGCGGGAAAATCCCGCTCAGCCTCAGGCTCGCCGCCTCGGGGCTGACGCGGATGATGCCGCGCCGGTAGTCACGCAGGGCTTGCACCACTTCACCCAATGAGCGGTCACGCACTTCCAGCAAGCCTTGGGTCCACGAGGCCTCGCCGCCGCTGGCGGTTTCCAGGTCGAGGATGCCATGGGCATTGAACGTGGCTTTCTGGCCGGCACTGATCACCTGCACAGCGCCGTCGCGCGTGGTGATTTCCACTTGGGAATGCAGCATCGTGATTTGGGTTCGATCCTCGCCCTGCTGTACCAGGAACCGCGTACCCAAGGCGCGCATGCGGCCGTGTTCGGTCTCTACGATAAACGGTCTGAGACTGTCCTTGAAAACGTCGACCAGCAGCTTGCCGTCGAGCAACTGCAACAGCCGTTGCCGAGCATCAAAATGCGTCAGCACCTTGCTGCGCGCATCCAGGGTCAATGCACTGCCATCCTCCAGCGTGAGGTTCAGGCGCTCGCCCGTACCGGTGCGCAAAGCGCCCAACGGCAACCAGCTGTCGGACAGCCGCGTGATCAGACTTCCAAACGACACAACGCCAACCAGCGCCAGGGTATTGCGCAAGAAGCGCCGGCGGCCCGACGGTGCGTTGAGGGTGTGCAACAGGCTGTCGCGGGGCATGCGGCGCAGTTCGTCATTGTTCAGCACGGCCGGAACGCCGCCCATCATGTTGAAGATTTCGGCACGCCGTGGGTCGCCCTCACTCCAGCGACGGAACGCCTGGTGCTCCTGAGCACTGGCGTGCCCGGATTGCAGCAACGCCATCCACTGTGCTGCCTCGTCGATGATCGCCTCATCCGGCGCGCTGTGGCTCATGGCTGTGTCATCGCCAGGTAACAGCGCTTGAACGCATCGGCCATGTATTGCTGAACCCGGCTGACCGAGACCTGCAGGCGCTCGGCGATCTGCGCATAGGTCAAACCGTCCAGCTGGTGATACAAAAACGCCGCCTTGGCCTTGGCCGACAAACCGTCGAGCAAGCGGTCGACTTCCAGCAGCGTCTCGATCAACAGCAAACGCTCCTCGGGCGACGGGTGCACCATCATCGGCGCCTGGGCCAATGCTTCCAGGTAGGCACGTTCCAGGTCCTGGCGACGCCAGCCCTCATACATCAGGCGCCGCGCGATGGTGGTCAGCAACGCCCGCGGCTCGCGGATTTGCGAAGGGTCGGGCAATGCCAGTACCCGCAGGAAGGTCTCCGATGCAATGTCCTGAGCCCCATGGGCGCAACCCATCGCCCGGCTTACCCGCGTGCAAAGCCAACTGTAGTCACTTTTGAACATCTGCCCAATCAGACCGAAATGTGGGTTCTGATTCACACCCATTGCATGCTCCATGCGAATAAAGGCCATTCAGCCTGGCGGTTGATGAGCAATGGAAAGCCATCGCTGGAGGCGGACTTTGCATGAGGGGAGCATAGGTTAGGAAAGAATAAAAAATAACAATAGCCTGTCAAATTGGCATATGCAGAAAAATCAGATACGGGGCAGCGCCCTGGCTGTCAGGTCAGTGCGAAGACACATAGACAGAAGGCTGCACCGGCGCTGGCAGCGAATAGGTTGCTTTCATCCATTCGACTTCAGCATGGGGTGTGCGGCCGAAGTAGCGCTTGAACTCTCGGCTGAACTGCGATGCGCTTTCATAGCCCACGTTAAAAGCCGCAGATGAGGCCGACATGTCGTCGCGGAGCATCAACAACCTTGCCTGGTGCAGACGAGTCGATTTCAGGTACTGCATGGGTGAGGAGTCGGTGACTGTTCGAAAGTGCAGATGAAAGCTGGGTACGCTCATACTTGCCTCCTGGGCCAGGCACTCGACGTCCAGCCGCTCCTTGTAACAGCTGTGTATCTTGCGAATGGCGCGGGTCACCTTTGCGAAATGGCCTTGCTTGCCAAGGGCCGCCCGCATGGACCCTCCTTGTTCACCTGCGATGATCCGGTAGTAAATCTCGCGCACCAGCGAGGGGCCGAGGATCGGGCCATCGACCGGATGGCTCATCGCTTCGAGAAAGCGCAGTGTGGACTCGCGCAACATCTCGTCCATCGGCGAGGAATACATGCCTTTGGGACGTTCGTGGGTCGGACCGGATTTTTCGTCAATTTCCAGGATCAGTTCGCCAGCGAGTTTGAAATCCAGGCGCATGTATACCGCCAGCATCGGTTCCTCTTCGCTGGCGTCGGTTTCCATGGTGAAAGGCACTGGCACAGACACCACCAGGTAGTGCTGGGCGTCGTAAAGGTAGACCTCGTCGCCCAGATAGCCGAGCTTGCGCCCCTGGCACAGGATGACGATGCCAGGCTCGTAGAGCACTGGCGTGCGGGTCAGCGGGCGATTGGAGCGCAGGAAGCGTATGTCTTCCAGTGCGCTCAGGTTGTAGCCCTCCAGGGGGGCCAACTGCTCCATCAGTTGGACCATGCGCCGGGTTCGCGCTGCAAAATGATTCATAGGCCCCTCTTGCGGTTTCACGAAGCGTGGCCATCCGTAGAGCGTGTCAGTGCTTCCCATTGGTCGATGTCTCGCAGGGATTGCGTCAGCTTTTCGCGCACAAAGCCTATGGCATCGCTGCCGAGCAGCAGGTGGGCCGGTGGGTTGTCGCTGGCGATCAACTGCAGCATGGCTTGCGCGGCTTTTTGCGGGTCTCCCAGTTGGTGGCCGCTTTTCGCTTCGCGCGCCTGGCGTACCGGATCAAAGCTGGCATCGTAGTCGGCAATGCTGCGGGGCGTACGCTGCATCGAGCGGCCGGCCCAATCGGTGCGAAATGAGCCTGGCGCCACGGCGGTGACAAAAATGTTGAATGGCTTGAGTTCTTTGCTCAGGGTGTCGGAGATGCCTTCCAGCGCGAACTTGCTGGCGCAGTAGTAGGCGATACCCGGCATCGTGATGGTGCCGCCCATGGACGTGATGTTGATGATGTGCCCGCTGCGGCGCTGGCGGAAGTACGGCACGAACGCCTTGGTCACGGCAACGGCGCCGAACACGTTGACGTCGAACTGACGACGCATTTCTTCCAGCGGCGACTCTTCGAAAATGCCCTCATGGCCGTAACCTGCGTTGTTCACCAGGACATCCACCGGGCCGTAGCGGGTCTCGATCTCGGCAACGACGCTGTCGATCCGCTCAAAGTCGGTGACATCCAGGATCACGCCATGAGCACGCTCCGCTGATAATGCCTCGAACGTTTGCAGCGCGGCTTCGTTTCGAACGGTACCAATGACACGGTGGCCTGCAGCCAGTGCCTCGGTCGCGAGGGCCTTGCCAAAGCCGCTGCTGATGCCGGTGATAAACAGGGTTTTGTGAGTGCTCATGGAAATTCCTCTCGGTTACTGAGTGCTAATGGTAGCCAAGCCACCGCTGGCGACCTATGCCGGATCATCTATGAGGCTTGCCTATTCCTATTTGCTTGGCGAGGAATGGCTTTGCTGCCCTGGCGAGTTCTGGAAAAAGCGGCGCTGCCGACACCTGCCGCAATGGACAGCAAGGCCCCGGCCGCCGCCATCCCTGGCCAGCCATAGCGCCCCGCGGCAGCAGCGCCCAACGATGAACCCAAGGCACCGCCAATAAAGTAAATCATCATAAATACCGTATTCAGGCGGCTGACGGCATCCGGTTGCAAGGCCAGTACCTGGGTTTGATGGGCCAACTGGTTGGCACGATTGCCCAGGTCGATACAGGTGGCAGCGAGTACCACCAGCGGTATCAATTTGGCGTCTGCGGCAAACACCAATGCCAAGAACGCCGCCAGCACCAGCGTGGCCCCAAGGCAGGACAGGCGCAAGCTATGCTGTCGCGTCCAGCGCCCCAGGGTCGAAGCGCTGACAATGCCAACCACGGCCGACAGCCCTATCAATCCTGACTGCAGGGTGCTGAATCCATACGGTGGCCGCGCCAGCAAGCCTGCCATCGAACCCCAGAACACATTGAGTGCGCCAAACAACAAGCCACCGCACAGCGCAGAACGCCACAGTGACGGATAGCGCCGGAGCAGCCCTCCCAACGAACCCAGGAGCGCGCCGTAGGGCAAGCTAATGACAACCTCGCTGCGCGGCATACGCGAGGCAATCGCCAGCAGCACCAACACATCCATGCCTGCCGCTGCAGTGAACATTCCTCGCCAACCCAACCAGTGCCCCAACGCACCACTGACCGTACGTGCAAGCAACCCGCCAGCCGACAATCCGCTGACCATAAGGCCAAGCACCCTGCCCCGATGCTGCGCATCCACCCACGTCATCGTGCCCGGGATAATGATTTGTGCACTGATGGCCGATACCCCGATCGCAACGCTGCTCACTAACAGCGTGCTGTAACTTCCGGTGCTGGCACACCAAAGCAAACTGACGATGTTGCCTGCCAGCAAAGCCATGATCAGGTTGCGGCGTTGCACGCGGTCGCCCAGCGGTACAAACAGCAACAGGCCCAGCGCGTAGCCAAGTTGTGTGGCGGTCGCGACCTGGCCGGTGTGCGCAGGCGACACCGTAAAGCTGGCACCGATCAAGGGCAGCATTGCCTGGTTGTAGTACGCGGTGGCAACCGACAGTCCGCAGCAGACAGACAATACGATGGCGTCAAATGCGTTCAGCGCTTGTTGGGTTGATTTCATGGCGCGCTCCTGGTTGAGCCTGCCACGTTAGGCAAGGCATCGCCCGATGAAAACGCCTGAAAGCATCAGGGTCTTGCTCATTCCTCTCTGTGCTTGCTTCGTCCAGGCACACCCCTCGTGACATCGCCCGGCAGTTATTGGATTAGGCAAGCAAAGGAGATGAACCGGTATTCGCGCCATGTCTGCCGCGCCTTACCTTGGGCGCTCAGCTTCTGCGCTGATGAATACTCAACTATTGGAGATAAGCCCATGTTAGTCGTCTACAACCCGGCCGATGGCAGCGAAGTCGGCCGCGTGGCCAAAAGCAACGCAGCACAAGTAAAGGCTGCTGTAGATCGTACCTGTGCAGCGTTCCCGGAATGGTCATCGAAACTGGCCAGGGAGCGCAGCGATATTCTGCGGCGCTGGCACGACAGCGTTAAGGATGATAAGGAAGCCTTCGCCGAACTGATGTGTCGGGAGAACGGCAAGTGCCTTTCTGAAGCCCGAGGCGAAATCGACTACGGGTTGGGGTTCATCGAGTGGTACGCCGAAGAAGCCAAGCGCGTCTACGGGGACACTATTCCTACCCACGATAAAAATGCCAATGTGGTTGTCACCAAGGAAGCTATCGGGCCGGTCGCCGCGATCACCCCCTGGAACTTCCCCTTCATGATGATTACCCGCAAAGTGGCGACCGCGCTGGCCGCAGGTTGCACCATGGTGATCAAGCCCGCAGAAGACACGCCGCTTACTGCCTTCAAGTTGCTGGAACATGCCCGCAAGGCGGGAATTCCTGAAGGTGTATTCGAGGTCATCGTCGGTGATCCCAAGGAGATCGGCCTGATCCTGACTGGCGATCCGCGCATTCGCAAAATCTCGTTCACCGGTTCGACCGGTGTAGGCAAACTCCTGGCTTCACAATGTGCGGCGACGGTAAAAAAAATGACCCTGGAGCTGGGTGGCAATGCACCCTTCATCGTGTTCCAGGACGCAAATATCGAGGAAGCCATCAAAGGCCTGGTGGGTGCAAAGCTGCGCAATTCCGGGCAGGTGTGTATCTCGCCTAACCGCATCTTCGTGCAGAACACTATTTTTGAAGACTTCGTGAAGCGCCTGAAGGAAAGCGTAGCCAGGATCGATGTTGACCAGGGCATGCGTGAAGACTTTGTGGTGGGGCCGTTGGTCAATCAGACGGGTTTTGACAAAGTTGTATCGCTGGTGGAGCAAGCCAAGGCCGCCGGAGCAAAAGTCCTGATGGGCGGCAAGCCTCACGCCAAGGGCGGTCTGTTTTATGAGCCGACTGTGCTGACCGGCTTGCAGGATGATTCGCCGCTGGCCACCAGCGAGATCTTCGGCCCGGTCTTCGCCATTTATTCATTCAAGGATGAGGAGGAAGTGATTGCTCGCGCCAACCAGACTGAGTTCGGCCTGGTCGCCTATGCCTACACCAGCGCATTGGGGCGCTCATTGCGCCTTTCCCGCCAGTTGGAGGCGGGCATGGTGATTCTGAACTCGGGATCCGTGGGTACCGTGTCGATTCCCTTTGGCGGTATCAAGCAGTCCGGTTACGGTCGCGAAGGCAGTTACTACGGGATCGAGGAGTACGTACACGTCAAGTATGTGCTTATGGCCGGCGCACAATTCTGAAAGGTGGGGTGGCATAACAGGCTTGCATGGTCCGGCCCGCCCCAGTGGGTGTCACTGAGGCGGTCGGCACCACTCCACGTTACGTCAGCCAGACATCGACCTGCCGCTCCGCGCCCTCTATAAACACCAAGGCCTCGACCTGCCCCGCCTCTATCAGGTCTTGGCTGACGCCTTTTATCAGTTCAAGCTGCGCGGCGCTGTCGACCAGCTCAACACGTGCTACCGGAGCCTTCATGGATTGGCTGGCGTCAGACTTTGCTTTGCGAATTGCAGACAGCACGCTGCTCAGGCTCATCAATAACTGTTCAACAGCCGCGTCAGGGCAAGCGCCCCCTTGCGGCCAGGGCGCCTTGTGCACTGAGCCGCACTTCCAGGATTGCCAGACCTCCTCACACACAAAGGGTAGAAATGGCGCAAACAGTCGCTGCTGCACGCTCAGCGCATGTGCCAATGCATTACGCGCCGAGTAGCCGTCGGGTCGATAGGCACGACGCTTGACCAATTCGACGTAGTCATCGCAAAACCACCAGAAGAATCCTTCGATACGCGACAACGCCCCGCTGTAGTCATAGGCCTCCAGCGCGACGGTAGCGTCCTGGACTACGCCACCCAAGCGTTCAAGCATGGCTTGATCCAGCGGCTGGTCGATATCCCCGGTGTCATCCTTCGCAAAGCCTTGAACCAACCTCGAAAGATTGAACAGCTTGACGGCCAGGCGGCGGCCGATTTTCATCTGCTGCTCTTCAAAGGCTGTGTCACTGCCGAGCCGCGCCGAGGCAGCCCAATAGCGCACGCCGTCACTTCCATACTGGTCGAGCAAGGCTTGAGGGGTGACCACATTCCCCTTGGACTTGGACATTTTCTTGCGATCAGGATCAAGGATCCACCCGGAAAGCGCGACGTTGCGCCATGGCGCGCAACCGTGTTCAAAATGGCTGCGTACCAGTGTCGAGAACAGCCAGGTTCGGATTATGTCGTGACCTTGGGGCCTGAGGTCCATCGGGTATATTTTGACAAACAACCCATCGTCCTCTCCCCAGCCGCCGGCAATCTGAGGCGTCAGGGAACTGGTGGCCCAGGTGTCCATGATGTCTTGTTCGCCGATAAACCCGTTGGGTTGACCACGTTGTTCGGGTCGATAGCCCGGTGGCGTATCCAGGCCCGGATCGACAGGCAGGCTTGCCTCACTGGCGATAATCGGAGCGCCATGCTCGGCTTCGCCTTGTGCGTCCAGGCGATACCAGAACGGAATCGGCACGCCGAACGTACGTTGGCGACTGATTAGCCAGTCTCCATTCAACCCCCCTACCCAATGCTCGTAACGCCTGAGCATGTGCGGCGGATGCCAGTCCAACGCCTGGCCAGCGTCGAGCAACACGTCCCTCAGGTTCGCGTCGCGTCCGCCATTGCGCAAGTACCATTGCCGCGTCGCGAGAATTTCCAAAGGCCGGTCGCCTTTCTCGAAGAACTTTACCGCGTGGTTAATCGGTCGTGGTTCATCTCGCATGGCGCCGCAGTCACGCAACATCGAAACGAGCTGCGTACGAACCTGGGACAGGGTACGGCCGGCCAGGCCTGCGTAGGCCTGTTGGCTGCACGGAGTCGTCAACCAGGAGGGCGTCTCAAGTAACAGGCGCCCGTCCTTTCCCAGGACTGACCGTGTGGGCAGCTGCAACTCCCGCCACCAAATTACATCGGTCAGATCGCCAAAGGTGCAGACCATCGCCAACCCGGTGCCCTTGCCGGGGTCACCCAAAGGGTGGGCCAGCAGCGGAACGTCCAGGTCAAAAATCGGCGCACGCACGGTCTGCCCGAACCTCGCCTGATAACGAGCGTCGTCCGGGTGAGCCACCAGCGCCACGCATGCCATCAGCAACTCAGGTCGAGTCGTAGCAATCTTCAGTTCGGCACCATCAGCCGCGTCGAAGCCGAGTTCGTGATACGCACCCGCAACCTCGCGCTCCTCAAGCTCTGCCTGGGCTACGGCCGTCTGGAACGTCACATCCCAGAGACACGGAGCCTCCTGGCTATAAAGTTCGCCACGCTGGTAGTTACGCAGTAACGCGCGCTGACTGGCTCGTTGGGAGCGTTCATCAATGGTGGCGTATGAAAGACTCCAATCAACGGACAAGCCCAGTTGCACGAACAGTGCACGGAACGCTTGCTCATCGATGGCCGTCAGCTCATGGCACAACTCGATAAAGTTGCGCCGACTGATGACGGCAAAGTCAGCCCGTTTTAATGGAATTGACTCGGAGGGTTTGAAGCCAGGCTGGTAAGCGGCCAACGAGTCGCAACATACGCCGTAGAAATTCTCGACCCTGCGTTCCGTCGGCAAGCCATTGTCGTCCCAACCCATGGGGTAGAACACAGCCTTGCCGCGCATCCGCTGGAAACGGGCGATGATATCGGTGTGGGTGTAGCTGAAGACATGGCCAACGTGCAACGAACCTGAGGCTGTCGGTGGCGGCGTGTCGATGGAGAATACAGCGTCGCGTTGGGCGCTGTGGTCAAAGGCATACGTGCCTTCGAGCTGCCAACGCTGAGACCAGCGTGTTTCGAGGTTTTCAAGCGAGGGGGTGACGGTTTGATCGTTTAGAACTTCATCACGTTTAACGGTGACATAGCTTCCTCCTGTCAACATCATGGGGCGCAACAACGGTTGTGCGCCGAAGCAAACTTTATATTCAATCGCCTGCGGAAAGTAAACCCCTTGAACCAGGCCATTTTTTCCACAAAATAGCGTAAAAACAGTCCGGAAGATTTCTCACATTCAACAGGTACCCTATGCACACCCCCGTCACAATCATCGGTGCTGGCCTGGGCGGTCTCATCCTGGCCCGCGTGCTGTACGTCCACGGTATTGCCGCCACCGTCTATGAAGCAGAGCCGTCGGCAACCGCACGCGCCCAAGGCGGGATGCTTGATATCCACGACTACAACGGCCAACTGGCCTTGCAGGCAGCGGGCCTGACGGACGAGTTCCGCGCGCTTATCCTGAAAGGTCGCGAGGCGACTCGGGTGCTTAATTGGCAGGGTGCCACTCTGTTGGATCAACCCGACGACGGCACAGGCGGCCGTCCCGAGGTCATGCGTGGCGAGCTGCGCAAGATGCTCCTCGATTCACTGCCCGCCGGTACTGTGCGCTGGGGCCACAAGGTCAAGAGCGTGCGCGCCCTCGGCGAGGGTCGCCACGAAGTGACCTTCGCCGACGGTACTTGCGTTGCCACCCACCTGCTGGTTGGCGCGGACGGAGCCTGGTCAAAGGTCCGGCCGCTGCTCAGCGACGCTGCCCCCGAGTACATGGGCCGCTCGTTGATCGAAACCTACCTGTATGACAGCGACGCCCGGCACCCGGCCACCTCCAGGGCGGTAGGTGGCGGTGCGATGTTCGCACTTCAACCGGGAAAAGGGATCCAGGCGCACCGTGAGACGGGCGCCACGCTGCACACCTACGTAGTGCTCACCGAATCCCAAGGCTGGTTTGCCGCCATCGATTTCACCGACACGCCAACGGCGGCGGCACGGATCGCGCAGGAATTCGCAGGCTGGTCCCCTGCCCTCACGGCATTGATCACCGACAGCGACACCGAACTGGTATGGCGCCCGCTCTTTATGCTGCCGGTTGAGCACCGCTGGGAGCGGGTGCCGGGCGTAACGCTGATCGGTGATGCCGCACACCTTGCGGCCCCGAATGGCGAAGGTGCCAACCTGGCC
The DNA here is from genome assembly GCF_013385495.1 of Pseudomonas sp. F8002. Classification (NCBI taxonomy): domain Bacteria; kingdom Pseudomonadati; phylum Pseudomonadota; class Gammaproteobacteria; order Pseudomonadales; family Pseudomonadaceae; genus Pseudomonas; species Pseudomonas sp. F8002. The sequence goes on from NZ_JACAPW010000020.1 coordinate 65,974, forward strand.
ATGTACGATGGTGCCGAACTCGGCAAGGCCATCGCCTCATACCCTGATGACGTCGAAGCCGCCCTGGGCGAATACGAACAGGCCATGTTCCCGCGCAGCGCGCAAATGGCTGCCGAAGGGAATGAACTGCATGAGTTGCTGTTTGGTGACGATGCCCCCTATAGCCTGGTCAGCATGTTCAACGGGGCAAGTGCCTGAACAGGGCTCGATAGCCGACCGTATTGGTGGGGTCAATCACACTGGAAGGACTCAAGGACGTTATAAATTTCGGCAACCACCTGCCGTGTCGCGCCCTCGATGGTTCCTTCATTCCGGCATAACACCCAGCCGTGATCCGCAACCGCTCGCTCGAACGCCCGGGTACAGGCGGCATGTTCTGCCAGCGTGTGGATCACGGTACTGCTCAGCCCACGCCGGCGTGCCGCGGCCCGTGCCCATGAGATATCAGGGTCGGTGACGACCCCGATATGCAGGTCCGGCACTTGCACGTTTCGATCAATGTTCAACTGCAGGATTTCTGCCAGCGGGACTTCCCGGCGAAACGCGGCATCAGACGGGTACCAGCGGTCGATCAGGACGATGCTGCCTGGAGGCTGTCTAGCCACCACGTGCCGGGAAATCCACGCGCGGCTATCAGCGAAGCGTTCACAAACCTCCCACTCCAGATCCAGGCCGGGATGCCTGGCGAGTCTGTTAACGAGGGTCATTGTTTCACTTCTGAAGGGATCGCTTTTTCTCTCGCAAAGCCGGATCACCATTCTGTTGTCAGCCCTAAGCGCTTTTGTTACGGCCTCCAGCAATGTGGTTTTGCCAGTACCCTTGGGGCCATCCATGGAAACAAACAACGGACGGCCGGCCGCCTGGCTCAACACGGCTTGTCGGTCCGGCTGCACATGGTTTCGGCGATCACCCTGGCCAGTGCAGATTGATCGAATGGCTTGGGTAAGCGCGTCAATGTGGTCTTGAGGTCCAGGGAGATTTCCGCAAAGCCTGAGGAAAGAATGATGGGAAGGTTGGGATACAACGACTCGATGTTGCCGGCAAGCTCGATCCCGGTCATGTCCGGCATTGCCATGTCTGTCACGACCAGGTCAAAGCACGCGCCTTGCGCCAGGAACGCCAACGCAGCATGCCCGTCTCCTGCCGACACAACATGATGGCCCAGGTCTTCAAGCATCGCCCCGGTGCTGATCAGCACCAGCGGGTCGTCATCTACCAGCAGAATCTCGAGGCTTTGCTGATGGGCTGCATCGGGTGTATCTGCAGTTGGTGCCAGCGCCGCAGACTGTGTGGTGTCGGTCACCGCCACCGGTAACCAGAGCTCTGCGGTTGTGCCCTCTCCTACCCGGCTCTTCAGCACAAAGTGGCCCTGTGACTGTGCCGCCAGGCCATGCACCATCGAAAGCCCAAGCCCGGTGCCTTTTCCCGCTCCCTTGGTGGTGAAGAACGGCTCCATGGCCCGTTGCAAGGTCGCGTCACTCATCCCGGGGCCGGTGTCGATGACAGAGATGCAAATCAGCCTTTGCGAGTCATTCACCCCGCCGGGAAACGAATCCTCCCGCGCTGAAATCAGGATCCTGCCCCGACCCTCCATTGCGTCCCGGGCGTTGATCACCAGGTTCATCACAGCCATTTCCAGTTGGCTCATGTCGACCAATACCGGCCGCAGGATCAATGGGAACTGTGTGTCGACGTTGATGCCTGCGCCCAACATGCGGGACAGCAGGTCTGACATGTTGCGGATCAGATCGCCCACATCCACAGGCTGAGGGTCAAGCTCCTGGCGACGGGCAAAGGCCAGCATGCGCTGAGTCAGCGTTGCGCCCCGCTGGGCGCCCGCGATGGCATTATTCAGTAAGGCGCAGGTTCTCGAGTCCTGCGGGACACGCTTCTTGGCGAGTTCAAGACTCCCCAGAATCACCATCAGGAGGTTGTTGAAGTCATGGGCGATGCCGCCGGTGAGCTGGCCCAGGGACTCCATTTTCTGGGATTGGAATAACGCCTCTCGGGTTTCCTTGATCTCCTGTTGAGCCTGGACGCTTTCGGTAACGTCCCGGGTGATCTTCGCAAACCCCACCAGCTCACCCAGTTCATTCTTGATCGGGTCGATAACCACATGGGCGAGGAATCCCGTGCCGTCCTTGCGCAGGCGCCAGCCCTGCCCTTCGTAACGACCTTCCCTGACCACCGTTTCAAGGGCGCGCTGCGGGACGTTGTGGTCTACGTCCTCACGCTGGAAGAACATGGAGTAATGCCTGCCGATGACTTCTGCCGGCTGATAACCCTTGATGCGCTGGGCGCCGGCGTTCCAGGTGGTGATCACGCCGTTGGGGTCCAGCATATACAGCGCGTAGTCGGTGACGCCTTGCACCAGCAGGCTGAATTGCTGCTCGCTCTGGCGCAGCGCCTGCTCCGCGGCCTTACGCTCGGTCAGGTCCCGTGTGACCTTGGCGAAGCCAATCAACGTGCCGTCGTCGGCGCGTATCGGGTCGATGATCACCAGTGCCCAGAGACGAGTCCCATCCTTGCGGATGCGCCAACCTTCGCCCTCGAAGCGCCCTGACTGCTCGGCGCTCTTGAGTGCCCGGCCCGGCAAGTCCGAGGCCAGGTCTTCCGGGGTGTAGAACAGCGAAAAATGCCTGCCCAGCACTTCACTCTGTTCGTACTGCTTGATCTTTCTCGCCCCGGAGTTCCAACTGCGAATCAAGCCGTTCGTATCAAGCATATAGATGGCATAGTCGACCACTGCGTCGACGAGCAGTCGATACCGGTCGTCCTGATTGAAAGGCCCTTGCGCAGGATGGGATGGCATCAGGAAAGTCTCGGGACAAATGAGTGGCTTGAACCCTCAGTATGTCTAAAAAAATCCCCGGCCCACCAATTTATTCATCTGGACAGTTGTTTTGAGTCAACCGCCGCCGTTGCGCGCAAACCGTGGAATCTTCAATCCCAGGCTTTCCCGCAAGGTCGTACCTTCATAAGCCGTGCGATACACGCCGCGCTCCTGCAACAACGGGATGACCTCGTGCGTGAAGCGCTTGAACTGCTCCGGATGGCCGATGTAGATATTGAAACCATCCACCGCGCGGGCTTCAAGCCAGTCAGCCATTTTCCGAGCGACGGTATCCGCCGATCCGACAAACGCTCCCGGGCGCAGTTGCCGCCCAAACTCCACCGCCTGGCGCAATGTAAAACCTTTCTCCCGTGCCTGATCGGCAATGCGTTTGGCCGCGGTAAAAAAGCTGCTGCGTGCCGCCTCCAGGCTTTCCTGCGGGAACGGCGCATCAAGGTCGTACTGGCTGAAATCATGCCAGCCGAAATTGCGTCCGAACTCCTTCAGCGCCAGCTCGAAACTGTGGTCGGCCTGATGGTAGTGCCGCTCGATTTCACGCGCCTGTTCATCGGTATCGCCCACATAAATCTCGGCGCCGGGCATCACCAGCAATTGCTCCGGGTCACGGCCATGTTGCAGCGCCCTGCCCTTGATATCCCGATAGAAAGCCTGGCCCTGCTCGATGCTGGCCGCATGGGTAAAGATCACATCGGCCGTGGCCGCACCGAGGTCGCGGCCTTGTTCCGAATCGCCAGCCTGGAAGATCACCGGTTGGCCCTGGGGTGAGCGCTGGATATTCAGCGGCCCGACCACGGAAAAGTGCTCGCCCTTGTGATTCAGGCTGTGGAGTTTGGCGGGGTCGAGAAACCGGCCGGTGGCGCGGTCACGCACGAAGGCATCTTCCTCATAGGAGTTCCACAGGCCCTGCACGACCTGGACGTGTTCGGCCGCCCGGCCATAGCGGGTGTCGTAGTCATAATGTTCGTCGCGGCTGTAGTTGCCGGCGGTACCGGCGTCGCCGCTGGTGACCACGTTCCAGCCGGCGCGGCCTTTGCTGATCAGGTCGAGTGAGGCCAGGCGCCGCGCGACGTTATAGGGCGAGTTGTAAGAGGTCGTCAGCGTACCGACCAGGCCCAGGTGCCGGGTGCTTACGGCAAGTGCCGATAACAGCGTCAGCGGCTCCAGCCGGTTCAGGTAGTGGGATGGCGAACCCGGTGTGATGAATTGGCTGTCGACGATGAACATCAAGTCGAACAATGCCGCCTCGGCCTGGCGTGCAATGTCGACGTACCAGTCGACGTTGACGCTGGCATCAGCCGGCAATTGCGGGTCGAGCCATAGATTGTGGCGGCCGGGCCCGCCGCAGCCCATGGTCAGGGCGCCGAGTTTGAGCTGTCTTTTAGTCATGTCCAACGTATTCCTTGAAGCGTTCAGGGCTGGGTTCTGGCGACGGCTGGCTGCAAGGACGCCGCGAAGGAGTCGTCGAACAGCTTGGCTGCCGGGTAAGACTTGACCAGTCCCTGGCTTGCGAAAAAGTCCACGGTCTTTTGTGCTTCTACAGGCGACTGGGCTGTCACCGGTTCGACCGTCGTGCGTGCCCGGGCAAACCAGGCGCGGGCAATGTCGGCATCTGCGCGGGTGCGCTTGGCCCAGGCATCTGCATACGCATCGGCGTTGGCCGGGCTTTGGCGCGTCCAGTCACGGGCTTTCTTCAGGCGTTGGAGAAAATCGCTGATTTGCGCACGCTTGTTATCGACGGCCCTGGTGCTGGCGGCGACGAAACTCTGGGCCGGGATCAGCCCGTCTGCGGTCGCCAATACCCGTGCGCCCTGGCGTTCCTGTTGGGTGACGTAGGGTTCCCAGGTGGCGATGACGTCGACCGAACCGCCTTCCAGTGCGTGGGAAGCATCCAGTGCACTGAGGTAGCGCAACTCCAGGGCGTCTTTCGGCACGCCCGCCTTATCCAGTGCGGTCAGCAGCAATTGCTGGCTCCAGGAGCCTTTCCAGATGGCGGCGCGCTTGCCTTTGAGGTCCGCAAGGCTGTGGATCGAGGAATCCTTTTTCACCAGGATGGCCACGCCCTCGAGGTTTTGCCGGCTGATGGCAATCACCTTGATCGGTGCGCCGAGTGCACCGAGGAACAGCACGGGCGCATCGCCGAGCAGGCCGATGTCGAGGCTGTTGGTATTGAGGGCTTCCGCTACCGGAGACCCGGCGGTGAATTGCTTCCATTCAAGGGTGTAGGGCAGATCATCCAGCACCCCCGCCGCTTCCATCACGGCCTGGGCGTTGTAGCTTTGGTCTCCGACCACCAGCGTTTGCGCGTTCGCGGTCAGGCACAGCAGCGTGGCGGCCAACCCGGCCGCCAGTTTTGTCAGGTAACGCACGTTCGTCTCCAGATGCCTTCTCAAGCATTGAAAGTCGATCCGCGCGTGCGGTCTCGGCAGTGTTCGTAGGGAGGGCTACGATGAGGGGCTGACGGCCGCATGTAAAATACTTATAACGCATAACCTAATTCGATATTAATGCGTTAAATGCATTTTTTTGGGTGGTCGGCGCGCACGGACATTGCGGACCCGCCTGCACCACCTACACTGATTTGAATTCGGCGACTCTCGCGCCATTTTTTCAGCCGTATGGCCCGATGCCCGCGCACTCATTGCTCAACAAATAAAGCAGTTAACCAACTGATTAATCAGAGTAAATATGAAAGAGCAGCCTCGGCAGCTTGCATCGGCACCGCAACCAGTGGCGCACAGCCGCGCCCTTTTTCGACCACCCCACCTTCTGGCTCCCTTGAGCCTGCTGTGCATCGCCCTCGCCGGCTGCACCGTCGGGCCCGATTTCGCGCGCCCTGAGGTGCCGGCGAACGCCGATTATTCACGAGAAAAACTCACCTCCACCGCCAAGGCCGATATCGACACCGGCGGTGCGGCGCAGCGGTTGATCGCCGGGATGGATATTCCCGGGCAATGGTGGACGCTGTTCCGCTCGCCGGCATTGAACGCCCTGGTGGAAGAAGCCTTGCGCGCCAACCCGGATGTCACCGCCGCCCAGGCGGCATTACGCCAGGCCAACGAGCTGGTCTATGCCGACCAGGCGTCGCTGTTTCCCTCGGTGAGCGCCAACGTGCAGAAAGCCCGCGAGAAAGTATCGGGCGTCACCTCGGGCCTGCCGGAGTCGCCGATTCTCACGGTGAGCTCGGCGTCGCTGAGCGTGTCCTATGCCCCGGATGTATTCGGCGGCACGCGCCGGCAAATTGAATCCACCTCGGCCCAGGCCGAGTACGAGCGCTTCCAGTTGGAGGCGACCTTCCTCACGTTGACCTCCAATGTGGTGAACACCGCAGTCAGCCTCGCCTCTATACGCGACCAGATCGCCGCCACCGAAACCATCATTCGGCTACAGAGTGATCAGCTCGACGTCCTGCAGGCGCAGCGCCGGCTGGGTGCGATCGGTGACACCGACGTGCTCACACAGCAGACCGCGCTGGCGCAAACCCGTGCCACCTTGCCGCCCCTGCAAAAGCAGTTCGCCCAGACCCGCAACCAGTTGATGGCCTACCTCGGCCGGTTTCCCAACCAGGACCGGGACGAGCGCTTCAACCTCGCCTCCCTGCACCTGCCCGAAGAACTGCCGCTCAGCCTGCCTTCGGCCATCGTTGGCCAGCGGCCAGATGTGCGTTCCGCGCAGGCGCAACTGCATCAGGCCAGTGCCAATATCGGCGTGGCCGTCGCCAATCAGTTGCCCCAGTTCAGCATTACCGGGTCGGTGGGCTCCACGGTGGCCAGCGGGACCAAATTGTTTTCGGCGGGCAGTGGGGTCTGGAGCCTAGCCGGGTCGATCACCCAACCGATCTTTGATGCCGGCGCACTCGAACATCGCAAACGCGCTGCCGTGGCCGCCTATGACGCGTCGGCAGCCCGCTACCGTGGCACGGTGATCGGCGCGTTCCAGGACGTGGCCAACGCACTGCGGGCGCTGGAGGCGGATGCCGATGCGCTCAACCAGCAGGTGGTGGCCGAGCGCTCTGCCCAAGCCAACCTGGACCTGGTGCAGGCGCAGTTCAAACTCGGTGCCGTGGCGTACATCAACCTGCTCACGGCCCAGCAAACCTACCAGAACACGGTGCTGGCCCGGGTCAGGGCGCAGGCCTCCCGCTACAGCGACACCACCGCGCTCTTCCAGGCATTGGGTGGCGGATGGTGGAACCGTACCGATGTGGACCCTGCCACCAAGGGCCGGCCTGATCGGTTCGGCCTGCCGTCGTGGAACGAGATCATGCCGGCCAGGAACGAGGCAGCGCCTGCCGATTCGGCACGGTTCAACTGAACTGAACTCTTGAAACAGCGAGAACATCCATGGCTGACGTCATAACCGCCTCTCCCCTGCCCACCGAGCCCGGCGCACCGCGCAAGCGCCGACTGTGGCGGCCGATGATCATCATGATCGTGGTGGTGCTGGTGATTGTCGCGATCATTGCCGGGGTGAAGTTCGTGCAGATTTCGGCGCTGATCGCCCAGTCGAAAATGCCCCTGCCCGCCTCCGTGGTCACGGCCATGAAGGTGCCGTTCAGCGACTGGCAACCGAATGTCAGCGCCGTGGGCTCAATGAAAGCGGTCAGGGGGGTGGATGTGACCACTGAAGTGGGCGGCATCGTGCGCACCATCGGCTTCACGCCCGGGCAAGAAGTGGCGGCCCAGGCGCTGCTCGTCCAGCTGAATGCCGACTCGGACATCGCGCAACTGCATTCCCTTGAGGCCACGGCCGACCTGGCGGTGATCGTCCTCAAGCGTGACAAGGCGCAACTGGCGGTTAACGCCATCTCCCAGGCACAAGTGGACACTGACACCGCCGACCTCAAAGCCAAGCTCGCCGCCGCCGAACAACAGCGCGCGCTGGTGGCGAAAAAAACCATCCGCGCGCCGTTTGCCGGGCGCATCGGCATCACCAGTGTCAACCCTGGCCAATACCTCAACCCCGGCGACAAGATCGCCACGCTGCAAACCTTCGATCCGATCTACATCGACTTCACGGTGCCCCAGACTCAAATGGAGGCCATCGCCATCGGCCAAGGGGTTTCGGTAACGGCCGACGGCCTGTCCAATCAAACCTTCACCGGCAAGATCAGCACCATCGACACCCAGTTCGACGCCACCACGCGCAATGTCACCGTGGAAGCCACCGTCGACAACCCCAAACAGAACCTGGTGCCCGGGATGTTTGCCCGCGCCGTGGTCAACTCCGGTGCGACGCAGCGCTACCTCACCGTCCCGCAGACATCGGTGACCTACAACCCTTACGGCACCACGGTATTCATTGCCACATCGAGCAAGAACGACAAGGGTGAGGAAGTCCTCACCGCGCAACAGACCTTTATCAAGACCGGACCGACCCGGGGCGATCAGGTGGCGATCCTGTCGGGCGTGAAGGAAGGCGACCTGCTGATCACCAGCGGCCAGATGAAGCTCAAGAATGGCTCGCCGGTGAAGGTCGATAACAGCGCCGCGCCGCTGAACGATCCTGCGCCGACTCCCCAAGAACACTAAAGGTGTCCCATGAAGCTTACCGATACCTTTATCCAGCGGCCGGTCTGGGCGATTGTTGTCTCGCTGTTCATCCTGATCCTGGGGCTGCGCTCGATCTTCGAATTGCCGGTGAACCAATGGCCACGCACCGAAAACACCGTGGTCACTATCACCACCGCCTACTACGGCGCGGACGCCTCCACCGTTGCCGGCTTTATCACCCAGCCGCTTGAATCGGCCATCGCCCAGGCCCAGGGCATCGACTACCTGTCTTCAACGAGCATCACCGGTGTCTCGACGATTACCGCCACGCTGCGGCTGAATTACGACGCGAGCAAGGCCCTCACCGAGATCAACACCCAGGTCAACTCGGTCAAGAACCAACTGCCGGCGCAGTCCCAGGAACCGGTGCTGACGGTGGCGGTCGGGCAGACCACAGACGCCATGTACCTGGGTTTCTACAGCGACACCCTGCCCACCAACAACATCACCGACTACCTGGTGCGGGTGGTCAAGCCCAAGCTGGACTCGATCCAGGGCGTGCAAACCGCAGAAATCCTCGGCGGGCGCCAGTTCGCCCTGCGCGCCTGGATGGACCCGAACAAACTGGCAGCGCATAACGTGACCGCCCAGGACGTGTCCACCGCCCTGGCCAACAACAACTACCTGTCTGCCGTCGGTTCCACCCGTGGGCAAACGGTGACGGTCGACCTGACGGCCGGGACCGACTTGCACACCGTGGATGAATTCAAGCGGCTGGTGGTCAAGCAGAAAGGCGATGCCCTGGTGTACCTGGAGGACGTGGCCACCGTCACCCTCGGCGCCGAAAGCTACGACAGCAGCGTGGCGTTTTCCGGCAAGCGTTCGGTGTTCATCGGCATCAAGACGGCGCCGACTGCCAATATCCTGACGGTGGCCGACAGCGTGCGCGAGGCCTTCCCCGAGCTGCAATCCCAGTTGCCCACCGGGGTACGCGGCGAGATCGTGTATGACTCCACGGAGTTCATCAACACCTCGATCTATGAGGTGGTGAAGACCCTGGTCGAGGCGATGATCATTGTGTCGGTGGTGATCTACCTGTTCCTCGGCTCGTTCCGCGCGGTGATCGTGCCGCTGGTGGCGATCCCGCTGTCGCTGGTCGGGACCTTCTTCATCATGTACCTGCTGGGGTACTCGATAAACCTGCTGACCCTGCTTGCCCTGGTATTGGCGATCGGCCTGGTGGTGGACGACGCGATTATCGTGGTGGAAAACGTCGACCGGCATATCAAGGAAGAAGGCAAAGGCGTGCTGGAGGCTGCGCTGGTTGCCGCGCGGGAACTGGGTGGGCCGATCATCGCGATGACCGTGGTGCTGATCGCCGCCTACGTGCCCATCGGGCTGCGCAGCGGCCTTACCGGTGCGCTGTTCAAGGAGTTCTGCTTCTCACTGGCGGGTGCCGTGACCGTGTCGGCCGTGGTGGCGTTGACGCTCTCGCCGATGATGACCTCCCGGCTGTTCAAGTCCGGGCAGGAAGAAGGCCGGTTTGCCCGCAAGCTCGATCAGTACTTTGACTGGTTGCGGGGCCGTTACCACCGCGTACTCTCGGGCGGCCTGAACGTATGGCCGGTGCTGGTGACGTTTGGTTTTGTGCTGTTCCTGCTGGTGGCCGCCAGCGGCATGACCGCCAAAAGCGAACTGTCGCCCACCGAGGACCAGGGGCTGGTGTTCATGCAGATCAAGGGCCCGCCCACCGCCTCGCCGCAGCAGATGGAGCGCATCGCCGACCAGGCCTTCCAGATCGCCAACAAAGAGCCGGAATACGCGCAGATGTTCCAGCTGACCGGGTTGCCTATCCTCAACCAGGGCCTGGGCGGTGTGCTGCTGAAAAACTGGGGCGACCGCTCGCGCTCCCAAGCCCAACTGATATTGGAACTCCAGCAGAAATGGAACCAGGTGCCGGGCGCCACCATCGCCGCCTTCCCCCTGCCGTCGCTGCCGGGCGCCCAGGGCTTGCCGGTGCAGTTCGTGATCACCACCACCGACTCGGTGGAAAACCTCAACGAAGTCGCCCAGGCCGTGGTGGCCGAGGCCCAAAAACAACAGCTGTTCTATTTCTCCGACATGGACCTGAAACTCGACAAGCCACAAGCCAAGCTGGTGGTGGACCGGGAAAAAATCGCCGCACTGGGCATGACCCAGGCCGACGTCGGTGCGGCGCTGTCCGCGGCACTGGGCGGCAACTACGTGAACTACTTCTCCACTGCCGGGCGCTCGTACAAAGTGATTCCCCAGGTGTTGCAGGTTGATCGCCTCAACCCGGACCAGATTCTCGATTACTACATTCGCACGCCGTCCGGCAGCATGATCCAGGCGCGGACCGTGGCGCATATCGAAACCTCGACCCAGCCGGAATCCATCAACCACTTCCAGCAACTCAACTCGGCGACCCTGTCGGGCGTCAGCGGCGTGGCCCAGGGCGAACTGCTGGCGAAATTGAACACCATTCTGACCAATATTGCGCCGTCGGGTTACACCTCGGACTTCTCCGGCGAATCTCGCCAGTTCATGCAGGAATCCGGCGGGTTCTTCGGGTTGTTGATGTTCTCGATCCTGATCGTGTACCTGGCCCTCGCCTTCCAGTTCGAGAGCTTCCGCGACCCGGTGGTGATCCTGTTCTCGGTGCCCCCTGCACTCTTCGGCGCGCTGGCGTTTATCACCATGGGGTTTGCCTCGATCAACGTGTACACCCAGGTGGGCCTGGTGACGTTGCTGGGGTTGATCACCAAGCACGGGATCCTGATCGTGCAGTTTGCCAACGAGTTGCAGCGCGCCGGTCACAGCAAGCGTGAGGCCATAGAAGAAGCGGCCGGCGTGCGTCTGCGGCCGATCCTGATGACCACCGCCGCCATGGTGCTGGGCGTGGTGCCGCTGGTGTGGGCCTCCGGTGCCGGGGCTGCGGGACGGCATGACATGGGCCTGGTGATCTTCGCCGGGTTGTCGATCGGTACCGTGCTGACGCTGTTCATGGTGCCGGCGATGTATATGTTTATTGGCTCCACCCACCATCAGGAGGTTGAACGGCCGGTCCCTGGCCAGGATGAGGAGCCAGGCGTGGTTACTGATAGATAATGGTGTAAGTCGCCACGGCGTTGGCTGAACCTGCTGTCACCGTGGCGGCCGTTTGCAAATAACGTGCGCTCAACGGGATGTTCAACGCCGTGGTGCCAGCGGCAAGCGGAAGGCTCAGCAACTGATTCTGGGACAGCGCCCAAGGCGCGCCTGAAGCATCAAGCACCTGTAGACCGACACCCGTCGCCGGGTCTGCACCCGCCGACAGGCTCAACACACCATGGGTGGCATCAATCGGTGTGTCGACCGGGTCCAACCGCAGGCTGAGGGTATTGGGCACGAGGGTGCCCGCACTGATGACCGCCGATTGCGAGCTTGTCGGGATCGAACTGGCGTTGCCGTAATAGCCTGGAAACCCTGGGCAACCCGTCAGGCTGATCATGAAGTTCACCGGGGTGCTGGCCGAACCTATCCCGCTGAACGACGCAATCTTGTTGGTGCCCATGGGTACGTTAACGTCCGAGGTCATGCAGGTCAGGGCGACGATGTTGATGCTGCCGGTCAGCCCCACTTTGTTGGCGACAGAGGTAGGGCTATTGGGAACAGAGAAATCCTGTTCCAGCGTACCCAGCGAACTGCCGCTGATGGTGCCCGTACCCACTGGTCCGGTCTTTATCAGCACTATCCCGGTTGCTGGCGCAATCTTGAGGCCCGATATGAAACAGTCGGCGCTTCCCGACAATGCGCAGCCATTTGGAATCGCTGCCCTGACGGCAGCAGTTTGCACGGATGTTCCGTTAACCCAGGCGACACCAATGCCGGCTACGCCTGTTTGATAGACGAAGCTGGCGTAAGGGCCCGCGCTGTAGCCGGTATTGGCCAACGTGCTCTTCAGCGTCAAAAGAGTGTTCAAGGTTGCCGCCCCGCCAGTACTGAGGCACTTGAAGTCGGCGCCTGCACCGCTCTGATTGAAGTTCTGCTGATAGAGCACTGTGCCTACTGGCGCATCCCTCGGCACACTGAGGGAGCTGATCTGCAATGCGGTCGTGCCTACAAACCCCTTGTTACCATTGATGTAGACACAATTGATCGCTTGGGCCGACTGCGCAAGGCCACACAACAGCAGAGCGGCGATCAGGGAATAAAGCACCTTCATGGAATTACCTCTGCACGAATAGTTGACTGAAGACGGCACCGCTGCATTCGCCGCGTACCTCATGGCCCAGCACTCAGGCACAGCGCGTTGCCCTTCAATATCTGACCCTGCTCTTTAAGGGCCGGCACTTTCAGCGTGCAGGTCTGACCACTCTCTTTACCCCAATTGACCAGCAGGCTTTGTGTGCCTTCCTTGATACGTGCATACAGTTGCCCGCCCTGCCCTACAGTGCCTACCGGGTTACCTGCGTCATCCACCACGGTGGCACCGAACGGCAACGGACTCTGGTCCTTCAAGCGCACGTTCAACAGCAACGCAGTGCCGTGCACCGTGGCGAAGTCCACCGCTACCACGGCACCCGCCCGGGGGGCGATCTTCTGGCTGGTTTCGCTCAGCTCGACGTCCTGGGATATACCGTCCGGGTCGATAGCGACCTCGTTCAACTGATATGGCTGCAGATAGTTGATCACCGCCGAACCGTTGCCATCGAGCCGCAGGCCTGGATAACCCACCACCTTCGCGCCGGCCGCACCGGGGGCGCTGATCACCGCCATGGTTTCACCGGTGTAAGGCGTCAACGTCACACCTTTTGGATGGACCACAATCGTGCCGCCACCGCCCAGGGACAGGCTGCTGTAGCCATCGCCTTCGCTGAGGGAACCGTTGACCCGGGCTTTGGAGCCCATGTATTGGCCGCTGACCGAGGTGTCGGTCGACTGGCTCGCGCCATCACGGTCTGCCGTCAGGCTGTAGCCGTATTGCTGATCTTCACCGGCACTGCCGCTCACGCTCGCCTGCTGGCTGTAGTTGCCCTGGCTGTCGCGCGCCAAACGGCCGGAGAACTGCGGTGTATTGCTTGAGGACCCGAACCCGATCGGCATGCTCACGGTAAATAATTCAGTGGTTTGCATCTCGGCCAGGCCGGAGCGGCTGCGACTGAGGTTGAAGCCCAGGCTTACCCGCCCGATCTGTGTGGTGTAGCCCATCTGGTACTGGATATCCTGGCCCGGCTGGTTCCAGTAGTTCTCGGTAAACCCGCTCAACGACAAATGCCCCCAGTTGGCCAGGCTTTGGTCGAGGGACAGGGTCAGGCGACTGCGCGGTTGGCCAAACTGGCTGGTGTCGGTACCGTTCTGTTCCGCATCCCTGAACAGCACGGCGTTGTTGAAATCGAAGTAACCGCGGGTGGAAAAACGATAAGCCGCCAGGGAGAAGTTGCTCCCGGTGCTTTGGACATTCTCACTGAAGGACACGCGCAGGCTCTGCCCCTGCTGGTCACCGGAGCGCAGTTCGGTCTGGGCATGGGTCACGTCGACCCCGAAGGCTCCGATGGGTGTGCCGAATGCAATACCGCCCAGCACCGACAGGTAACCATCGCTGGCCTGGCCACCGGTATAACCGGTCAGCGAGTTGGCCAGGCCGTACTGGTAAGTGCCTTGCAGCAGCTCAACCTGCTTACTGATGTAATTATTGCGGGTTTCACCGGCTGTCACGCTGAAACGTGAGGTGCCAGGGCGCAACAACTGGTTGACCGAGGCGTAAGGCACTATGAAGCTTTGCTGGGTGCCGTCGGCTTCCAGCACGTTCACTTGCAGGTCGCCGCCATAGCCGGTGGCATACAGGTCATCGATGACAAAGGCGCCGGGCGCCACCGTGGTCTGCAGCAATACATTGCCGCCCTGGCTGATGGTCACTCGGGCATTGGTGCGGGCGATACCGCGCACCACGGGCGCATAACCGCGCAGCGCATCCGGGAGCATGCGGTCATCGGTCGCCACCTCGACGCCACGGTAGGCCAGGGTGTCGAAGATCTCGCCGCTGGTGTTAGCTTCGCCTACCGTCAGCTGGCTCTTCAAGCCTGTCAGGTCGCGTTGGGCAAAGGTGTTGATTTCCTGGTATTTGCTGCCAGTCAGGCTGTCCCAATTGAACGAACCATTGTGCCGCAACCGCCAGTCACCCACGTTCAGCCCCGCGTTCAGGCCGAGATATGCAGAATCGTCAGTGCCTGAAAGGGATTTGTTGTGGTTGGCGTTGAAGTCATAGCTGAGCATCCCTGCGGTCACGCCGCGGTCCCATAATTCAGGGCTGACGTACCCTCGGGCGTTACGCCGCAAGGCCGCCTGCGGAATGCTGAAGTCCAGTAGCTGGGTGTCGGTGGAAAACAGCGCCGTGGCACCATCGATCAGCTCATTGATGACAGGGCATGGGTCAGTCGCCAGCTTGGCAGTTGCCGTCGGCGACAGGACTTCTACGTTTACGCCCATCAGTTCCAGCATCCTAGTGTCGACACAGACCCTGGGGTTCCTGCCCTTGGCGTCGGACACGATACGGATATCCTGACGCGTGCTCAGGTTCGAGTTCACCAGAATGTCGGCACGGTACGTACCCGACATCACCGGGTTCCCGCTCTGGAACAGCGTCAGGTCAATTCCGCTCGAGCCTGCCGGAAGAAAAGAGTTATCGAACTGCACGTCTTCAGCCACGGCGTAAGGCATCAACAATGCACTGACAATCAGTAAAGATCGGCGACCCCAAACCGGCAAATCGCTGGCGTGGGCGCAAGCGATTTCCTTCCGGCGCGCGCGCAGAAGAGACAGCGTAGTCATAAATTACCCGGACGACGGAGGGTGAAAAACGATTAAGGCCTGATAGGCCTAAGGCATGACGGATTCGTGGGTAGGAACCAGAGCGCCGTAATCATTGATGGCGCTGTATTCAACTTTGGCGCCGGGTGCCGGCATCGACTTCAGGCCGGGCAAGGCAAAGATATGGGTCTCACCGGGCGCAATCATTCCCGCCTCACTCAGTATCCGCTGGCCGCCGTTAACCAGCACCAGGTCACTTTGTGAAACGTAAAACGCCGTTGGGTTATAGGCCTGCAGCCCATAGGTACCATTGGGTTGCGCAACAACCTTCCACTGCAGCGCCTCGATGGCCGCTGACGGTGTGCCAGGTAAATTCGCTGGCCGATAAAACACTTTGATTCGCGAGCGAAAGGCCATTTGCAGCATGTTTTGATCGCTGGTGGCCTTGACCGGAATTTCCAGCACATTGAGCCAGAACACAGACTCCTTGTCTGAAGCCAGCGCAGTACCGGTGAACATCAGGCGCAGGCTCTGCCCCTTGTCAGCATCAACCCGGGAGACCGGTGGCGAAATCACAAATGGCGCTGAAGAATTGCTTGGCGTGGACGCGGGATCACCGCTATCAATCCACGACTGAACCAGTACGGGCTTGGTGCCGTTGTTGTTAATCTTGACGGTGACTTCCTTTTTATCCGCCGGAAAAATCACACGAGTGCCGGTGATGACGACCGAAGACATCGCCTGGGAACAACCCAGCAGGGCCGCCATCATCACGACATAACGACACCAGGCTTTTTTACGCTGCATATCACTCTCTCCCAACATCGTCGGCGCATCTTCCAGGTCCTGAAAGATGCGCTGACCGCGCAGCTTTTACTGATAGTTGATCGAGTAGGTAACCGAACCCACGACAGTACCGGCGGTGGTTGCCGCGCTGGCAACGTACTGAACGGCGTACGGCAGCACGGCAGTGGCGCCGGTCACAGCGGTACGTGCAGTGTTAGCGGTTTGGCTGGTATCACCGGCCTTGATCACAGCACCATTGGAGTCGAGCAACTGCAGTTGCACGCCAGTCGCATTACCGGTGTTGCGGATGTTCTGGGTGGTCGGGTCGACGCCCGCGCCCGCTTCAAATATCGCAGCGGCGGTCGCAATAGTGCCCTGGCAGCCGCTCAGGTTAATGGTGAAGTTGGTGGCACCAACAGTCGCCCCCGCGCTTGCCAGCGACGCAATCGAGAACGTCGGAAGCGTTACGGTGCCCACATTGCTCGTGCCATTGACCGTAGTGGTGCAGGTTTGAGCCGTCAGTTGGCCACTGAAGTTGATAGTGCCATCGGAGGCTTGTGCAGCAGACATCACGAGTGCGGAAGTCGCCGCTGCAAGAACGAGGTAAGTACGGTTCATAAGTTGCCTCAAAATCATTAGTTGGATAAATGCCTGGCAGGCCACTCGCAATTGCAATATGGCGGTGCGTTGTGCACAGAGTGAATGATGTTTCTTTTGGTGAAACCCTTCAAATTGAAAGGTCCTGCAAAAGCTCCGGAAATTTCCTATCAGAGTTAAGACTCTTCCGAAGGCTTTAAATTTTAGTTCGTATAAGTGCAGCCAAACGGCTTTTTGGTTGAAATGGATATATCAAAGACTTGATCAGCGATATCGCGCTCAGTTCCTTTTGGGCTTTAGTTATAGGCGATGGAGTAGGTAACCGAGCCTACGACGCTGCCCGGCGCAATAACATCGTTGGCGATGTACTGGACGCCATAAGTCATGACGCCACCGTTGCTGGCGAGATTGGTAATGGCGGGGGTACGCGGTTGTCCCGGGTCACCGGCCTTGATCACATCGCCGCCGGAATCAAGCAACTGGAGCTGCACGCCGGTGGCACCACCGGTGTTAATAATGTTCCGGGTGGTGGGGTCGACGCCTGGGCCGCTCTCAAAGTAAGTGGACGCCGTCTTGCCAATCACACTATTGCCCGTCAAATTTTGTACAAAGTCTTGGATGGAATTACCGGTGCCGCATGCACTCAACCCAATGGTGAACTGGGTTCTGCCGGCGGTAGCGCCTACGGCGCCGAGGGCCGTGATGCCCAGTGTCGGCAGCGTGACGGTGCCCATGTTGCTGCCACCGTTCACACTGACGGTACACGTCTGCCCAATCAGTTGGCCTTTGAAGTTAACGGTGCCATCGCCTGCCTGCACAGCCGGTATCATGAAGGTCGACGTCAGCGCTGCGAGCGCGAAGATGCGGTATGTACGTGTCATAAGTTGCCTCGAAAGGTTAAAACATCATTGATCGAAATGCTCGGCGAGCCGTTCACTGCTTCGCTGTGACTGCGCGCCTTGCATGCAGTGAATAATGTTTTTTCCGGCCAACCCCTTCAACGTTAAAGATCCCTTTGCAATTAGGGAAAATTCCGACTGAAGCTATGACATTTCCAGTGCCGTTAGTATTTCTCCTGATACACCTGTAACTAAACAGACACCCGCTGCTTGCCGTAAACCTCATGCAACTCGACCTTGTCGATAAAGCCCATTACTTGCTTGATGGCCTCTCGATCCGGCGGGCAAGGCAACTCAAAACGCATCGACGATGATGACGACTCAACAGTGGAAAGCACCTGCAGCGTATTGCCCTGGTAAACCAGTAAATGTTTGATTGCCGGCGAACTTCGTACTAACTGTTCAAGCACTTCGCCTGCATTTTCCAGCACGACCTGGTGAATAATCAGCAGGTCAAACGGGCATAACGCGTTATCCAGTATCACCAATAAATCCCGGAATGATGTCAGCGGGGCAACACGGCTGTAGCCAAGCCCCGAGAGGTTCTTTTCTATGCTGACTAGCCTGGATTGTTCTTCGTCGACCAACAAGACACGCAACTTTGGATTCACCATGAAACACCCTTCCTGGCCCACGAGAAAACTGAACACTCAGTAAGCGTTCAGCCGCACTGATGGCCTGTATTCAGACGTTGTTGATCGACGCGCGCTGCGAGTCCAGCCACAACAGCAGCCGATTGGCGCTCATGGGCCGCGCACAGAGATAACCTTGAGCGTATACACAGCCCAGCTTGATCAATGACTGGCGCTGCTTTTCGGTTTCAACACCCTCCACCACCACCGACATGTTCAGCGCCTCACCCAGCGCGAGGGTGCTGCTGACAATGGCGCGATTGGCGGCGTTGGTATCGAGGTCCTGAACGAAACTGCCGTCGAGTTTTATCTCGGTAAAGGGCAGCTGGCACAGGCGCTCCAACGATGAGAACCCCACGCCAAAATCGTCGATGGACAATCCGGCGCCCATCATCCGCAAACGGATCAGGCTCTCCAGCACCGCCGGGGAGGTTTCGAGCAAACCGCTTTCGGTAATTTCAAAGGTCAGGCAGGACGCCGGTACCTGATAACGTTCAATCAACCCGCTGATACCTGCGACCAATTGCGGGTTGCTGAATTGCTCGGCCTGCAGGTTAAACGCGAGATTCATCTGCCGGCCGGTGGCCAGGACTTCCTGCCAAACCATCAAGCCCTGTTCAAAGAGCGCAAAAAACAGATCGTCCATCAAATAGAAGCTGTTTAACAACGGCAAAAAGTCGCCAGGCGACAACAATCCATAGCTTGGGTTGTCCCACCGCGCCAAGGCTTCCATGCTGTCCACCGCGCCGGTGACCAAATTGAATTTTGGCTGAAAAAACGCCCTGAATTCATTCTCCTGAATCGCCTTTTTCAAGGCTGACTGGGTAAACCATTTCAGATTGAGCGAGCTTGAAACGTCCGTTCTTCGCACGGCCAGCGACTCCAGAAAACCGGCCACCATGGGGCCTATCTCACTGGCCCGTACGGGCGTATCGACATACCCCAACACCTTCACGCCGTGCATCGACAGCATGCGATCCAGGGCGCCGTGCAGGTTCGCCGGGTAAATACTGCAAATGATCAGCGCCTTGAGCAGCCCGCCATGGCTGAGGTCCTCGATCAGCGACAGCCCATGGGTGCATTGCAATTTCAAACTGCACAATACGATGTCCACCGGACCGTTACTCGCCAGTACCTCCAGCGCGGCAGCACCGTCGGCAACCGCTGTGACGTCTTCACAACCGAGATCCTGAAAAACGCTCGTTGCGATCAGTCGTTTGAAAGGCTGTTCTTCGATAACCAGAACGCGTATCGGTAGGAAAGACATGGCGGTTCTTACACAGGTGATGGGGACCGGTAAATTATTGCGCCCCACCCCTGCTGTGTATTTAGGATTGCTCCTAATGGCCTCTGGAAAAACTCCGTGTGCCGAACAGAAATTTCCTACACGAACAGGAAACGTCCGAAGGCTTACCCAAGGGCCCGTGATCCCGGGCTTTCACGGCAAGGCGGTCAAGGCAGCTTTCAGTGCAAGCATGGCTTGCTCCAGGGCCAGGGCGGCGGCGGTCACTTCGCCGGGCTCCGCCTCCTCACAGGCCGTTTCCAGCTGCGCACAACGAATCAGCACGTTCTGTGCGCCGACAATCCGCCCGCCGCCCTTTATCCGGTGTGCCAGCGTGGCAAGGCCTTCGACGTCCATGTTTGCGTAGCATTGCATCAGTACGCACATGTCCTCTTCCAGGCTGAGCGCCAGGTTCTTGGTAATGGTGCTGACCGAGTCCTCGTCGCCCCGGGCCAACTGGATCAGTGAGGTCAGGTCGAGATTGATCCCCTGCCCCACCATGGCCAAGGGCGCTTCATGGGGATGTGCCAATGGCTCGATGACGGACATCCGGGCACTCAGCTCCCTGAGCCGGATGGGCTTGAACAGGCAGTCGTCCATGCCAGCATTCAGGCACCGCTGTTTTTCCTCCGGCTGGGCATTGGCGGTCAGGCCGACGATGACACAGGGTTTCGAGCCTTGGCGCTGTTCTTCGTCGCGGATGGCGCGGGACAGCTCGTAGCCGTTCATGATCGGCATATGGCTGTCGGTGATTACCACGTCATACGTACCCTGGCGCCATGCCCTGAGGCCGTGTGCACCATCCTCCGCGTCGGCGACGTCATGCCCCAGGTACGTCAACTGTTGGGACAGCAGCAAACGGTTTGCCGGGTAATCGTCCACCACCAACACACTCAGGCGTTTCGCTCGAACCACCGGCGAGACTGAGTCGTGGGTAGTCGGGGCAAGGTTTTCAAGCACCGGCAGACGCAAGCTCACGTCTATGCGGGTGCCCCGCCCCAGCTCACTCGACAAGGTCAAGCGCCCGCCCATCATTTCGCACAGCGTGCGAGAAATGGCCAGGCCCAGTCCCGACCCCGTACGCATCGCCTCAGCTGGCTGGCCGACCTGGGTGAAGGGGCTGAACAACAGGGCCTGGTCCTCTGGCGAGATGCCAATACCGGTGTCGATGACGCTCAATGTCAGGTCCAGCTCGGAGCCATCCACCACCGGGGTGCAGCGCAGAAAAAACCGTACCTGGCCTCTGACGGTAAACTTGATCGCGTTACTCAACAGGTTCGACAACACCTGCTTGACGCGCATGGCGTCGACCAGCACTTCACAGTCCGCCTGGGGGTCGAGATCAATCTGCAGTTCGAGAAATTTCTGCTGCGCGACGCCATCAAAGATACGGGCGACCTTGAGCACCTCGTCATACAGGTTGGCTCTTTTCGGCGCCAGGGTGAGTTGGCCGGACTCAATGCGCACGATATCCAGGATGTCACCGAGCAAATCCACCAGGCTGTTGGCGGCGCTGGAGGCGATGTCCAGTGACACCCGATCGATAATGCCTTGTTCGGCCCGTTTGCTGGCCATTTCGAGCATACCCAGCACGGCGTTCATGGGTGTGCGAATTTCATGGCTCATGGTTGCCAGGAACAAAGTCTTCGCGTTGTTGGCGTCGTCGGCCTCTTTTTGTGAGGCCTTCAACTGAATCATCAACTGTTCGCGGTCGCTGACATCCACCCATCCCGCAATCACCCCGACCGCCCGTCCGCGAGCATTGAAGCAGGGGAAAATCCAGTAGAACAGCGCCAGCGTTTCCCCGTACGGCGCGACGAGGCTGCCGCTGCCAATCAGCGGGACACCCTCGCGCACAACCCTGAGATAATGCTCGTGGTATTGCCGGGATTCAGACAACGGCATCAGTTGCAGTTCGGTGATGGGCTTGCCCAGGACCTGGTTCAGGTCCATGGCCAGGAAATCCAGGTAGCTGTTATTGCAAGCGACCAGGCGGCCCTCATGGTCGCGAATGAACACCGGCCGCGGGACGTTATCGATCATTTCGCGCATGTTGGCGACAAATGTCGCCAGGACCCGACGCGGGTCATCGGCCTTGCGCCGCCACAGCAGCACTCCAAGGTTCCAACAGAGGATAGAACCCAGCCCTGCCAGCGCCATACCCCAATAGAGCGTGGATTGACCCTGGGTGCGCACCACCATGTCGAGTTCGAAATCGGGCGTGCCGGCAATGTGCGGTTCCGCCCGCGTCAGTAATGGCACCCCGGCGATCAGCAACGCGGCAACAATCGTTTTGGCGGCCTTCATCAGATAATACTGTTGCGCTTGGCCACTTCCGAAAGTGACACGACTGACGTCACTTCAAAGCGCTCCAACAAACGCGTCTTGTAAGTGCTGATGGTTTTATTGCTGAGCAGCATCGAGTCGCCGATTTCCTTGTTACTGCGACCCTGCGCAAGATGCTTGAGGATCACCAGCTCGCGATCCGACAGGTTTTCGATCACCCGCGCTTCATTCATTTCGACGTCACTGCGCCGAACCGAACCAATTGCCAGGTTGGGAAAGTACGTGTAGCCGGACATCAGCACTTTGACGGCGCGACGCAGGTCATCCAGGTCGTCGATCTTCGAGATAAAACCGGCAGCGCCCGCGCTCATGCAACGCTTGAGGTACAACCCGGCTTCCAGGGACGTGAGGACCAGAATTCGCGTGGCGATATTCAGGTCGATAATGCGCCGGATGACTTCCAGGCCGTCGAGCTTGGGCATCGAAATATCCAGCACTACCAGGTCCGGTGTCTCCTGACGCGCCTGTTGCACAGCGTCCGCACCGTCGCCCGCCTCTACTACTGTTTCGAAACCTTCCTGTTTCAAGACCATTTTGACCGTCGCCCGAACTATCGGGTGGTCATCCACTACCAGCGCCTTGCGCATATCTATCTCACTTATTGTGTTTATCTGGACACAGACCACGAAACGAGAAAGCGTAGAGGGAGGCAAGCGACTACACCGGCAGAGTCTAGTCCAACCGCACCTGAACAATGCGGGTTATTTTCGCCCTTCGCGCGTTGTCATTTTCAGATCGGCTGTGTCATTCCAGCCACTCTTTCAAGCGGCGTGCACTCATAGGTTTGGCCAGGTGAAAACCTTGTGCAAAGGTTCCACCCATGGCAAGGGCCTGGTCGCGTATTTCCTGGCTGCTGACACCTTCGATCACCAGGCTGATCTCAAGCGCGCGGGCCAACGCAATCGTGCTGATCATCATGGCCCTGCTGTGCAGGTCGGATAAATCCTGCACCACCGAACTGTCGAGTTTCAACTCTTGGAAAGGCAGCTGGCACAGCAACGTCAACGAAGAAAAACCGGTGCCAAAATCATCGATCGACAGGCCACACCCCAGCAGGCGCAAACACAGCAAGCTTTTCTGGGTGGCCACCGGCATATCCAGCAGGCCGTTTTCGGCCAACTCGAACATCAATGCCGAGCCTGGAAGATCGTGCTCAATCAATGCACTTTCGATGTACAGCGCCAAATCAAAACGGGCCAATTGCGACGCATGCAAATTGAACGCAACCTGCAGCGTAATATTGCGACCTCGCAGAGCAACTAGCAGGTCAAGGCCTTGGGCAAACACCTGCTTGAACATGTCGTCGATCAAGTCGTACGCCAGCACCGCCGGCAGAAACTCACCGGGCAGCAGCAACCCACGGGTTGGGTGTTCCCAACGCGCCAACGCTTCCACGCCGCACAGGGCGCCGGTCCGCAAGTCGAACTTGGGCTGGAACCACGCCTTGAACTCCCGCGCCTCAAGGCCATTTCTGACCTCGGGCTCGGTAGGCAACTTGAAGGAATCCGTGATCAACAACGGCGAAAAGGTTTTGTGCTTGATGTAATCAAGCAGGATCGTGCTCAGGTCTTGCACGGGCGCGACGACGCCCATCACACCAATCAACTTGAGCTGTGAAAACTGATTGATGCACTCCACTGCCCGTAAGAACTGAGGTTCAAGGGTCGCGCCTAAAATCAGCGCATTCACCAGGCGTGCCCGGCCCGCGAGCATCAGGAAGTCGAAATAGCCGAGCTTCTCGTTGCTCAAGTCGCAGATAACGATGTCCACGCCTTCTGCACGGGCGATCAGGTCCAAGGCTTTTTCACATTCCCCCGCCTGGAAAACCGCACGCACGCCCAGCACCGTCAAGGCCTGAGCAATGGCTTTGCGACGTGGCAGGCGATCCTCAAGCACGAGAATTCGTAAAGAAATCATGTTGGTACAGACCCTGTTTTTGTTGCCGCCATGCTGCCGTCTTTATTGGCGAATTACGAAAGCCGTTTTCCTGCATATCGCAGGGAAATTTCTGAGGAGATGGCAGAAGGCTTTTATTGGTTGAGCTTGACGCCTTGGCGGGTGGCCGGAGCTGTTGGAGACGTCTACTGATAAATGAAGGTGACGCCGATAAGGGACTGCACATTCCCGGCGACGACCTGCCCACCGGTTCGGGCATAGGACGCCGTCATCCCTAGCTCTATGGGGCTGACGCCGACCGAACCCAGCGAGATATTGTGGTTGGTCGCGATGACGCCGCTGGCGTTTGACAGCTGCACGCCAATACCGGACGCAGGAGACGCGGAAGCCGTATTGCTAAAGGTGGTATTGGCGTTGTCGGTGGTCGGGCCCGTCAGGAAATAGGACAGATTCTGGTTTTGCGCACAGTGCACGTTCAATGGCACTGTGGCCGATCCCGGGTAATCAGGAAGGGTTACCGTCACATTGCGTGAGGAGACGTCGCAGCCACCCGTGGGAACAACCACGGTGTTATTGGCATAGATATTCCAGGTAATGACTTGGTAGGGAACGGAGTCCACCTTCTCCATGGTGAGCCTGGCCAGCATCTGCCCCGCGTTGACCGTGATTCCAGAGGCGCCACTGCCGATCACTTTCAAAAACAGTACCGTGTCCCAGGGCGTGAGTGTGCCCCATGTATGGTTGACGGTAATAGTGGGTGTGTTGATGGGGAAGTCATACGAGGCTCCATAGTAGGTAATGCTGCCCGTCAGGTTATTCAGCGGCCCGGCGTATTGGCCGGAGATGATCCTTATGGGGTCCTGGAAGTCGGCAGGGGCAAGGGGTTGCTGAACGTGGCGCCGTCAAACGTCAAGGGGGTGCCTACGCGGTCCAGAACCTGAACGCCCACGTTGGTTGCAGCACCGGCAGCAGAGCTTTCCAGGGCCAGCGCTTCGGTATTGGTGGGATCAGTGACACCCGTGAACGCGACAGACGCTTGAGATGAAACCGAGGTGTCGCAGTCATTCAGCTGGATATTAAAACCAACAGCCGTACTGGTCTGGCCGCCGTGCTCAGTGCCGCGGTTCTCACTTGACCCAGTTGTACGGTCTGGTCAGTAGAGCCGGTATCAACTGCGCAAGCTGCGTTAACAACTTCACCCTGAAAGTGAATAGTGCCGCCATTGACTGTTGTAATGTCTGCATGAGCCACGCCTACAGACAGCAGTGAGGCTGCAATCACGCTGTTAATCAGATTAATTTTCCGCATAACTCTAAACTCCATATCTTTTGGGGTTCCAGTACTTGGTATAAGGCAACTCAAGCACTCGAACTATAAGTAGCTCTTTAAGGAATAAGAATGGAGCAGGTTCCCGCCGGGTTTTATGAAACCTCTTGGGTTTAGAGCGATAATTCCGTACGCCAGAGAAATTTCCTCCCGAGCCGATTCATTGGCGATGCCGTGCACGTATCCACCGCTACATCTGTCATTCGACTGCAATACAACCGCCCAAAGATCTCCACCATCGCCTTTGATGTTTACCCCGGGCCGATTTTCAAGGTCAGCTATCTACGCGCGTAGATAGCTGTAGAAGCAGAACAAACACACCCAATGGTCATGTCCGGGCCTTCCGTCGCTATCACGCCGCCCACCAGCGGCATGGTCAGCGTGTTGCAAACCGTGGACAACCGCTTGCTGCTGGAAATCATCGAACGGTACTTGTCGATGGCGCCTCTCAAATCATCGGCGAACTACTGACTACCCGCAGCGCCAACCCTTCATACGCATCCAGGGTGATGGTGAAATCACCCTCGGGCGTCAGATCGCCCTCCACCCGCTCATTGATGATGTCCACCACCGGGCCCGGCGCGATATTGGGCAAGTGCAGGGTTTCCGTAATCGGCGTGGAACCGAAGTTCAGCGCCGTGATCTGGGTACCTTTGCCCGCCGGCAGTTCGTGGACCATGATCAGCAGCCCCGGGTGCTGCACATCCGGCACCAGGATCTGGCGGCTGGCGGCGATGTCGTAGGCTCGGCGCACCGCAAGGATTCTTTGCAGTTGCGAGGCAAACGAATCCGGGTCGGCCAACTGGCTGATCAGGCTGCCATACAAGGTTTTCGGGCGCGGCATCTGCCCGGCGGATTGCTCCGCCTCCGGATTCAGGTCCACCAGGTCATAGGCGCCGCGATGGATCCAGCGTGTGTCGCCATCCAGCATCAAGTGGGCCACCTCCTGCGCCGGCAACGGCAATGCGCCCACCAGGTCCCAGCCGGACAGTGCAAACACCCCCGGTTGCATCGCGTTGTACATCACCAGCAGCAGGTGAATCTGGCGGATCTGCTGGATATCCGCCGGGGTAATCGCCTCAAGGTCGCGAATGCCCAGCGCCGCCGTAATGATGCTGGCGGTGGTGCAGGACACGCCGTTGGTCACGAACTTCAGGTTATACGGCGCGTGTTCGCCAGCCAGGCGTTCGTACATCTGCTCACGGATATGCTCGCGCAGGATGCCGCCGGGAAAGGTCTGCCCCTGATAGAGGTAGGTGTCATGGGCGTGCAACGTCCAGAAGTGCACCAGTTCCAGGGTCAGCTCGTCATGGTTCTGCAAGGCGTGGATCAGCGAGCCGGGGTCGATGCCCAGGGTGTGCATCTCCCGCAGCATCAGGCGCAGGAATTCGGTGTCGCCCATCAATAACGCGTGCTGGTAAGCCGGGCGCGTGATGAAGTCGTAGGACAGGTCGGCGCCGCCGTGGGACATGGCGGCGATGTCGTCCACCGTCAGGTTCAGTTCCTGGAAGCTGAAACCGCCCGCCTTGCGAATCGCGCCGCCCAGGATCTGGTTGCCGGTGATGGACAGCGGATGGCTTTCAGACCAGGCGTTACCTTCCAGTTTTCGTTCCACACCGAGGAAACCGTTGGCATCCAGGCGCAGGATTTTCGCCCCCATCACGTCGATGGCGTGCAGGGCGTCGCCAATGATCATCTGCTGCGCGGCGAAGGTCGGATCCAGCCAGTTCAGCGACGGCTGCCCTTCCTTGAAGTAATGCAGGTACACCCAGCGGCGGGGCTTGCCGTCCACGCCGATGACCACATCGGTCGCGCTCCAGTCGGTTTCCTTGACCCCGGGTTCGAAGAAGATCACCCGTTGCAACTGGCCGACGATGTAGTGCTTGTCCCTGAGCACGTCGACCTGCTGCGGGCTGAGGTTCTGCGCATCGCGGCCCTCGCTGATATCGGGCAGCAGCGGCCAGTCTTCTTCGCGGATCTCCACCATGTGGTAGAGGCCGGGATAGTCTTCGTAGGCCATCTCGGCCAGGCGGAAGTCCGCGCCCTTGCCGGTGTGGGACGGAATCACATCGTCGATGATCACCGCGTTGTGCGCGGCGGCCATGCGGGCCAGCGCCTGAAGCTGGGCTTCGGTGCCCAGTTGCGGGTCGATGTCGAAGCTGATGCGGTCAAAATTGCCGTCAATGGTGGGAGTGTGCTCGGTACCGGATAGACCGCCCGAGCGTTTCAACGGGCCGTTATGGATGCCCTGGATGCCGATTTTCGACAGCGCGTGCCACAAGGTTTCATCGCCCAGGGCCTCCAGTACGCTGCCGTTCTCGCGGGTGACGATGGACGCCGGATAGGCCGTGAACCACACCGATGCCAGGGCTGAAGCATCACGGGGCCGGGTATGGGCATATGGCTGTTGCCACAACCGGCCTTGCCCCGAATAAAGCCTGGCGCGCTGCTTGGCGGCATGCAGCATCGATTGTTCCACCAGCCAGGCCACATGTTTCTTATCGGCGTCCGTCATAAATCAATCACCTGCACCCATGAAGTAGTCGGTTGCGGTGGCTGCATATGAACCACCGTTCGTTACTGTATGAGGCCCCGGGCGGCGATTCGTTGCATCCGGGATGGCGACCCTTCCCCGGCCTAGACCCAGCCGCCGTCCACAATGAAGTTCTGTGCGGTACACATCGCCGATACATCAGAGGCCAGGAACAGCGCCATATTGGCGATATGTTCCGGCTCCACACTGCCCGGCAGGCACTGGCTGCGGGCGATCAACTCCCGGGCCGCGTCATCCACCCACATCGCCAGTTGTTTCTCGGTCATCACCCAGCCCGGCACCAGCGTATTGACCCTGATACGGCTGGGCCCAAGCTCCCGCGCCAGGGCCCGGGTCATGCCGTGGGCGGCGGCTTTGCTGGCGGCGTATACCGGGTAGCCGCTGGAAGCCATCATCCAGCCGATGGAACCCAGGTTGATGATCGACCCACCGCCTGCGGCCTTCATCATCGGCACCACGGCCCGGGCCGCGAAAAACCCGTGCTTCAGGTTGACCGAAATCAGTTGGTCGAACCGCTCCGAGTCGATTTCATCCAGGGTGTGCCGAACGTCGTTGGCGGCATTGTTCACCAGCACGTCGATCGGTCCAAGGCTCTGCGCCAGGCACGCTATCGCGGCCTTGTACGCGATCTCGTCGGTGATATCGCAATGGGCGAATTCGACGGCATGGCCCTCGGCCGACAATATCGCCGCCAATCGGTCGCCCTGCCCTTGCGCCCGGTCCACGAAGGCTACCTTGGCCCCCTGGCGTGCGAAGGCACGCACCATGGCCTCGCCTATCCCGGAAGCACCGCCGGAGATCAGCACGGTTTTATCCCGCAGGTCCGGGTACATCGCCTGCGCGCCGGGCTGTTTTTCAGTGTTCATGGGGCAGTCACTCCGCTGTATTTAGTCTTATTTTATATTGCATGTTTTGCGATATTGGCTATAAATCAGCCCTGCAGCCGAGTAAATAGTAGAACTATTTAATTAACAACAATAAAGGTAGCTCAGTCATGCGGCAATCCCGATTCCTGCTTACCGGCCTTGGCCTCTCCCTGGCGGTGGCCAGCCTGGGCGCTCAGGCGGCTGGCTTGTCCAGCGAACACAAACCCTTCGGCAAAACCAATGACGGCACCGCCGTCGAGCAGTATGTGTTGCGTAACAGCCATGGCGTACAAGCCACGGTCATCACCTATGGCGCGGTCTTGCAGTCGCTGAAAGTACCCGACAAACACGGCCAGTTCGCCGACGTGGTGCTGGGCTTCGATGACGTCCAGGGCTACCAGGCCGGTACTGCGTTCTTCGGCGCGACCATCGGCCGTTTTGGCAACCGCCTGGACAAGGGCAGCTTTGAACTGGACGGCAAACGCTATCAAGTGCCCCTCAACGACGGGCCGAACTCGCTGCACGGCGGCCCGCAAGGTTTCGACAAGCATGTGTGGAAAGCCCAGCCGGTCAAGCAGGACGATTCGGTGGGCGTGACCCTGAGCTACCTGTCCAAGGACGGCGAGATGGGTTTTCCCGGCAACCTGAAAGTCGATGTCACCTATAGCCTCAACGACAAGAACGAACTGCACATCGACTACAAGGCCACCACCGACAAACCCACGGTGCTCAACCTCACCAACCACAGTTACTTCAACCTCGCCGGCGCCGGCAGCGGTGATGTGCTCAAGCAGGTCGCCACCCTGCATGCCAGCCATTACACCCCGGTCAACAGCACCCTGATTCCCACCGGCGAACTGGCCCCGGTCGCCGGCACGCCGATGGACTTTCTCAAGCCCACTGCCATCGGCCAGCACATCAAGGACGATCATCCCCAGCTGAAATTCGCCGAACCTAAACAAGGTGGCTTTGACTTCAACTGGGTGCTGGATGCCAAGGGTGATATCGGCAAACTGGCCGCCGACGTTCGTGACCCGCAGTCCGGTCGCCGCTTGCAGCTGTATACCAGCGAGCCTGGCGTGCAGTTCTATACCGGCAACTTCCTCGACGGGACGATCAAGGGCAAGGGTGGCAAGCCTTACGCCCACTGGAGTGCGTTCACCCTGGAAACCCAGCATTTTCCCGACGGCCCCAACCAGCCGAGCTTCCCCTCTACCCGTCTCGATCCTGGCCAGACCTACACGCAGAATACCGTGCTGAAATTCTCTGCTGACTAAACCTGTGGGAGCTGTCGAGCTTTAGCGAGGCTGCGATGACGTCGGCACTATCAATATCCAAGGTGCCTGACCCACCGCTATCACAGCCTCGACGAAGCTCGACAGATCCCACAGTACCGGCGTTAGCAGGGCTGCCGGGAAACGTCAGCGGCCATCAGTTCCACAAACCGATCTTTTCCAGCTCCTGTTTGAAGTTCTCGCGGGTGATCAGCGTCACCTCATCCATGGCCGTGTACTTCGGCGGCTCCTTACCCGTAGTGACCCACTCGAACATCATGCTCGCGGTGTTGTAACCCTCGATGTGCGGGCTGGGCAGCATCGAGCCGAAGAAGCCGCTGTTGGCTTTCTTCAATTCGCCAATGGCATCGGTGCCGTTGATGCCGATGCCGATGACATTCGCCGCCGCAAACCCGGCGCTTTCGGTGGCGCGCACGCCGCCAAGCACGGTGTTGTCATTCATGCCGCCGATGATCAGGTTTTTCGCGCCGCCGGGCAGCTTGACCAGCGCCGAATTGGTGGCGTCCATGCTGCCGGGGACGTCGAGGGTCTTGAGGGCTGCGTACAGGATGTGATCATCCGGAATGCCCGCGGCCTTCAGGGATTTGACCGAGCCATCAGTGCGCTTTTTGCCGGTATCGAGTTCGTTGTAGGTGTTGATCACCGCATAGGTGTCCTTCCAGTCCCAGCCACGTTTTTTCGCTTCAGTGGCCATGGCACTGCCCTGCTTCTCGCCCACTTCAAACGCGGCCATGCCCAGGTAAGGCACGTCTTCCATGAAGTTGCCCTTGGCATCCACAAAACGGTCATCCACGGCGATCACTTTCAAGCCGTTGGCTTTGGCCTTGGCCATGATCGCCGGGCCGAGGGACACGTCCGGCGGGCAAATCACAAAACCCTTGGCACCATTAGCGGCCAGGCTGTCGATGGCCGAGAGGGTTTTTTCGCCGTCGGGCACGGCGATCTTGATCACCTCGAAGCCCTTGTCCTTGCCGGCCTTTTCGGCGAAGGCCCATTCGGTCTGGAACCAGGGCTCTTCCGCCTGCTTGACCAGAAAGCCGATCTTTACCGGCTCGGCCGCCAGCAACAGGCTGCTCAGGCCAACGGCGGACACCGCCACAGCGGCGCAGCACAGGGAACGGATACCACGACGACGATTCATAGGGTGACTCCTTGTTGTTGTTTTTGAATGCGTTAAACAGCCTGTTGGTTATCCTGCAAAGCGGTGGCAGATTTTCCCCGGCACATCGACCTCAATGGCCAGCACCGCACCGTCCAGCGGGTGATCCAGCGGGCTGGCGGCACTGGTGATGTACAAGGTCTTGAGGTCGGGGCCTGCGAACACGCAACTGGTGGGACGGCTGACCGGCAATTCGATGACCCGGTCAACTTCACCGCCCGGCGTCAGCCGCAGCAGGCAACTGCCGTCCCAGCGGGCGTTCCAGATATAGCCTTCGGCGTCCATGGCCGAACCGTCCGGGCCACCCCGGGAGTGAGGCCCGAACCAGACTTGCGCAGGTGCGAGCTGGCCTTGTTCAGTCATCGGGTATCGATAGAGCGTGCCGTCCAGGCTGTCGCCGAAATGCACGTGGGTGGCGGCGTCGTTCCACAGCAAGGTGTTGGGAATCCCCAGGCCTTGCAGCAACGGCGTGACCTGCCCGTCGGCCTCGACCCGGAACAGGCCGCCGGAACGCCGCAGCACCGGCAAGTCTTCACCGTGCTCGCCGATGTTGTTCTGCATGGTGCCCAGCCACAGCCGGCCCTGGGCGTCGCAGCGGGCTTCGTTGGCACGGTTGCCCGGTTGCGGATCGGCGACACAGAGCAAGGTCAGGCGCGGATCGCTTGGCGCCGAATCGAGGTCGAGGCGATACACGCCGCTGCTCAGGGTCACCAGTGCATCGCCGCTGGCGCACGGGATAAACGCCGAGGCCGGCTCAGGCAATTGCCAGGTGTGCAATTGCCCGCCCTGCAGGCGCAAGGCCTGCTGGCCGATGATGTCCACCCAATACAAGGCCTGGCCCGGTACATCCCAGAACGGCCCTTCGCCCAGCCGAGCCCGGTGCGGTGTGACTGCGGTCCACGACATGAAACCTCCTGCTTTCTTGTTGTTTTCAGGTGGTACCGGTTACAGCGCGTCGCGCGACGGCTGCCCATCTACCAGACGCTGAATGCGCAACGGGTTGGCATTCTTCAGCGCGTCGGGGAGCAGGCTATCAGGGTAATTCTGAAAGCACACAGGTCGCAGGAAACGCTCGATCGCCAGGGTGCCCACGGAAGTGCCACGGGCATCCGAAGTTGCCGGATACGGCCCGCCATGGACCATCGCGTCACACACCTCGACGCCCGTGGGGTAGCCGTTGAGCAGGATGCGGCCAACCTTTTGCTCCAGCAGCGGCGTCAACTCGCCGAACTGGGTGAAATCCGCCGGCTCGCCGATGATCGTCGCGGTCAATTGGCCGTGCAGACCGTGCAACGTCGCAGCGAGTTGGGCCTGGTCGGCGACTTCCACGAACACCGTGGTGGGGCCGAACACTTCTTCCTGCAGCACTTCATCGCCGTTGATCAACAGGCTGGCATCCGCTTTGAACAGCTGTGGCTGCGCCTGATTGCCGGCTTGCGCCTGGCCCGCCAGGTGCTCGATGCAAGGATGGGCGAGCAGCGTGTGCAGGCCTTTGCCGTAGCTGCTCAAGGTGCCGGCATTGAGCATGGTTTGCGCCGGCTGGTCGCCGATCAGTTGGGCGACCTGTTGGGTGAAGCCTGTGAACGCTGGCGAGGCAATCCCGATCACCAGGCCCGGGTTCGTGCAGAACTGGCCGCACCCCTGCACCACCGAGGCGACCAGGTCGCGGGCGATGGTGTCTGCCCGGGTTTGCAGGGCCTGGGGCAAAACGATCACCGGGTTGATGCTGGACATCTCGGCGAACACCGGGATCGGTTGCGGGCGTGCCGCCGCCATATCGCACAACGCCCGGCCGCCCTTGAGCGAGCCGGTGAAACCCACGGCCTGGATCGCTGGGTGCTTGACCAGTGCTTCCCCCACACCGCCGCCGAAGATCATGTTGAACACGCCGCCGGGCATACCTGTGCGCTCGGCCGCCCGCATGATCGCATCGGCGACCCGCTCGGCGGTGGCCATGTGGCCGCTGTGGGCCTTGAACACCACCGGGCAACCGGCCGCCAGCGCGGCGGCGGTGTCGCCACCGGCAGTGGAAAAGGCCAGGGGGAAATTGCTCGCCCCAAACACCGCGACCGGCCCCAGGCCGATGCGGTATTGGCGCAGATCCGGGCGCGGCAAGGGCTGACGATCCGGCAGCGCCTGGTCGATCCGCGCGCCGTAGAAATCACCGCGCCGCAGTACCTTGGCGAACAACCGCATCTGGCCACTGGTACGACCGCGCTCACCCTGGATACGCCCGGCGGGCAACGCCGTTTCGCGGCAGACCAGGGCGACAAAGTCATCGCCCAGGGCGTCCAGTTCATCGGCTATCGCCTCCAGGAACGACGCACGATGCTGCGCGCTCAGGCTGCGATAGGCCGGGTAAGCCTGAGCGGCGGCGTTCGCCGCGGCGTCGACCTCCTGCGCGGTGGCCTGGTAGAAATCAAAGGGCAATGGCTCGCCACTGGTGGCGTCGATGCTCTGCAGGGTGATGCTGCCGGCAGCGCTGCGCTGGCCGCCGATGTAGTTGTGGCCACAAATCCGGGTCATGCCTGTCTCCTTCAAAGGGTGCCTATGCCGCCAGGTGCCACGCCGCTGTTGGCCACGGCAATGCCGTTGATCAATGGCGCGCCGAATTCGGCCTGGCTGATTTCAAACACATCGCCTGGCCGGGTACGAATGCCGTCGGCAAACGACAAGGTGGCGGTGCCGAAGAAATGGATATGCACGTCACCCGGGCGCAGGAACTGGGTGTATTTGAAATGGTGGTATTCAAGGTTTTCGAGGCTGTGGCACATGTTGGCTTCGCCACTGAGGAATTCGTGCTGCCACAACACCTCGCCATTGCGCACGATACGGCTGGTGCCCGCCAGGTGCCGAGGCAGTTCACCCAGGCGCAACTCGGGACCGTAGCTGCAACTGCGCAACTTGGAGTGGGCCAGGTACAGGTAATTCTTGCGCTCCATCACGTGGTCGGAAAACTCGTTGCCCACCGCGTAGCCCAGGCGATACGGCTTGCCGTCGTGACCAATCACATACAGCCCGGCGATTTCCGGCTCTTCGCCGGCGTCTTCGGCAAACGCCGGCCACGGGAATGGCTGGCCCGGACGCACCACGATGCTGCCGTCGCCCTTGTAGAACCATTCCGGCTGCACACCGGCCTGGCCAGAAGCCGGTTTGCCGCCCTCCACGCCCCATTTGAAGATGCGCATGCTGTCGGTCATCGCGCTTTCGTCACTGCCGTTCTGGTGCATCTTGTCCCGCGCCGACGCACTGCCCAGGTGGGTCAGGCCGGTACCGCTGACCAGCGTGTGGGCAGGGTCCGGGTGATCCAGCGGTGGCAAGATCTTCTGCGCGGCCAGCAGTCTGGCGTAGTCGTGGCTCTCGGCCAGGCCGAGGTGGTCTATGTGCTGTTGCAAGGTGACGCCAGCCTCGATGGCGGCGAGTGCCAGGTCGCGTACCGTGCGGGCGGCCCGCACCTCGCGTACCTGATCGCCGTCGACCACGCCCACTCGGCGTTCGCCGTTGTTCAATTCAAACTGCACTAACCCCATGAGTGTTCTCCTGATTGCCAATTAAGTACGCGTGGCGCCACGGGCGCTGGCGGCGAACTGGTCGGGCGGCAGCACGTGCCTGCGCTCCAGCAACCGATAGACCACCCCGGTCAACACCACCCCGAACAGCATCACGCACGCCAGGAAGTACAAGCCCGACGCAAGGTTGCCGGTGTACTCCTTGAGGGCGCCGATCACGAACGGCCCGATGTAGCCGCCGAGGTTGCCCACCGAGTTGATCAAGGCGATGCCCGCCGCTGCACTCGCGCCGGCAAAGAAACGTCCCGGCAAGGTCCAGAACACCGCCGTGCAGGAGAACAGCGCAAACGCCACCAGGCACAGCGCTGCCAGTTGCCACAGCGGCACCGTCAGCCAGGCGCTGAGGAACAGCCCGACGGCGCCCAACACGTAGAGCACGGCGAGGTGGCCGTAGCGATCATTCAGGCGATCGGAACTGCGCGGGACGATCAGCAAACCGATGATCCCGAAGATGTAAGGCACTGCCGACACAAACCCGGTGGTCAGGTCGCTGCCGCCAAACTGCTTGATCAAGGTCGGCAGCCACAGGCCCAGGCCATAGATGCTCAAAGTCACCGGCAGGTAGAACAGCGCCAGCAGCAGCACGCGCTTGTCCTTCAGCGCATGCAGCGGGTTGCCGTGCCGGGTCTGGCCGTAGGCTTGCAGGTCTTTGGCCAGCTCGCCGGTGAGCCAGGCCTTCTCCGCCTGGTCCATCCATTTCACCTGTTGCGGCCCATCCGGCAGGTAGCGCAGCACCGGCCAGGTCAGCAGGATCGCCGGGGTGCCGATGACGATGAACAACCACTGCCAGCCGTGCAGGCCGAGTATCCCGTCCATGCCGAGCAAGCCGCCCGCCACGGGGCCGGTGATCATCATCGCGATGGGTTGGGACAGGATGAACAGCCCGAGGATCTTGCCGCGGTGCCTCACCGGGAACCATTGGGTGATGTAGTAGAGGACACCCGGGAAGAACCCGGCTTCGGCGGCGCCCAGCAGAAAGCGCATCACATAGAAACTGTGGGGGCCCTGGACGAATGCCATGCCGATGGTAATCGCGCCCCAAGTCACCATGATTCGTGCGAACCAGCGCCGCGCGCCGAAACGATCGAGCATCAGGTTGCTGGGGATTTCCAGCAGGAAGTAGCCAATAAAGAACAGCCCTGCTCCCAGTCCATACGCCGCATCGCCGATGCCCACATCCGCGCCCATGTGCAATTTGGCGAAGCCCACGGCCGAGCGATCCACGTAGGCAATCAGGTACAGCAAGATCAGGAAGGGAATCAGTTTCAGCGTGATGCGACGTATCAGCCGCTGTTCCTGGCTCATGTGAGCGGTCTCCGATTGTTATTTTTATAGAGCGTTTCGGGTCGCCTCTCGCGGAAAACCGCCAGGGCCAGGCCTCGTTAAATCGGACTATATAGTAATACTATTTAATCAACAACACTTCCAAACACCCGAATTTACGCCTATGTTAAGTCGAGAATGGATCAATATAGTCTTACAATAAGAGAGTCAGCCATGTCCGAGAAAAAGCCCGTCCTGCGCTCCGCCAGCTGGTTTGGTACCGCCGATAAAAACGGCTTCATGTACCGCAGCTGGATGAAAAATCAGGGGATTGCCGATCATCAGTTCCACGGCAAACCGATCATCGGGATCTGCAATACCTGGTCGGAGCTGACGCCCTGCAACGCGCACTTCCGCCAGATTGCCGAGCATGTGAAACGCGGCGTGATCGAAGCCGGTGGCTTTCCGGTGGAATTTCCGGTGTTCTCCAACGGCGAATCGAACCTGCGCCCCACCGCGATGCTCACCCGTAACCTGGCCAGCATGGACGTGGAGGAAGCCATTCGCGGCAACCCCATCGACGGCGTGGTGCTGCTGACCGGCTGTGACAAGACCACCCCGGCGCTGCTGATGGGCGCCGCCAGTTGCGACGTGCCGGCGATCGTCGTCACCGGCGGGCCGATGCTCAACGGCAAGCACAAGGGCCAGGACATCGGCTCGGGCACCGTGGTGTGGCAGCTCAGCGAACAGGTCAAGGCGGGCACCATTACCCTCGACGATTTCCTCGCGGCCGAAGGCGGCATGTCCCGCTCGGCGGGCACCTGTAATACCATGGGCACCGCCTCGACCATGGCCTGCATGGCCGAAGCACTCGGCACTTCCCTGCCCCACAACGCGGCGATTCCGGCGGTGGATGCGCGGCGTTATGTACTGGCGCACATGTCCGGCATGCGTGCGGTAGAGATGGTGCGTGAAGACTTGAAGCTGTCGAAGATCCTGACCAAGGAGGCCTTCGAAAACGCGATCCGCGTCAACGCAGCCATTGGCGGCTCGACCAACGCGGTGATTCACCTGAAAGCCATCGCCGGACGCATCGGCGTCGAGCTCGACCTGGACGACTGGACCCGCATGGGCCGTGGCATGCCGACCATCGTCGACCTGCAGCCGTCCGGGCGCTTCCTGATGGAGGAGTTCTACTACGCTGGCGGCCTGCCGGCGGTGCTGCGCCGCCTCGGTGAGGCCAACCTGATCCCGCACCCGAATGCCTTGACCGTCAACGGCAAGTCCCTCGGCGAAAACACACGGGAAGCGCCGATCTACGGCCAGGACGAAGTGATCCGCACCCTCGACAACCCGATCCGCGCCGACGGCGGCATTTGTGTGCTGCGGGGCAACCTCGCGCCACTGGGTGCAGTCCTCAAGCCCTCGGCTGCCAGTCCCGAGCTGATGCAGCATCGCGGGCGTGCCGTGGTGTTCGAGAACTTCGACATGTACAAGGCACGGATCAACGACCCGGAACTGGACGTGGATGCCAACTCGATCCTGGTGATGAAAAACTGCGGGCCCAAGGGTTATCCGGGCATGGCGGAAGTCGGCAACATGGGCTTGCCGGCCAAACTGCTGGCCCAGGGCGTGACCGACATGGTGCGCATTTCCGATGCGCGCATGAGCGGCACGGCCTACGGCACCGTGGTGTTGCACGTGGCACCGGAAGCGGCGGCCGGCGGCCCGTTGGCCACGGTCAAGGAAGGCGACTGGATCGAACTCGATTGCGCCAATGGCCGCCTGCACCTGGACATCCCGGACGCCGAACTGGCGGCCCGCATGGCCGACCTTGCGCCGCCCGAGCAACTGATTGTCGGGGGTTACCGGCAGCTGTACATCGACCACGTATTACAGGCAGACCAGGGCTGCGACTTCGACTTCCTGGTGGGCTGCCGTGGCGCCGAAGTGCCGCGTCATTCCCACTAATTGGGACGGGAGCAATGCTATGATGCCGCGTATTTCGCCAGAGTAGCCTCCCTGTTATGGATCAGCAGCCGACCAAGCCGCGCAAGAGCATGCACGCCCAAATCGTTCAGGACTTGGGCATGCACATCGTTTCCGGGCGCTTCAAGCCGGAAGAACGGTTGCCCATGGAGGCCACCTTGTGCGAGGAGTACAAGGTCAGCCGCTCGGTATTGCGTGAGGCGACCCGGGTGCTGAGCGCCAAGGGCCTGGTGATTTCCAAGCCCAAGGTTGGCGCCGTGGTGCGCCCACGGGTGCAGTGGCACTTGCTGGACCCGGACGTACTGACCTGGCTGATGCAGTCGACACCCCACAGCGAGTTTTTCAACACCCTGGCCGGTGTGCGCCGGATCCTCGAGCCGGAAATCGCCGCGATGGCCGCGACCACCGCCACCGACGCCGACATCGCCACCATCGAAAAAGCCTACCTCGGCATGGAAACCGCCAATACCCACGAAACGTTGCTGCAGGCCGACCTGGACTTCCACCGGGCGATTGCCGATGCGACCCGCAACGACTTGCTGGCCTACATGTGCAATATGCTGTCGCTGCCACTTCGCGAGTCCATCAACATCACCAACCGTCGCCCCGACATCCAGGGCCTCAGCCTGCCCCGGCACAAAGCGATCCTCACCGCGATCAAGAACCGTGACGCCCTCGGCGCGCGGCATGCCTCCCTGGTGCAACTGGACGATACCCGGGTCGCGCTGGACACCGTGATGAACGTGCTGACGCCGCTGTAGCGCCAGGCAACCCACCGTCAAGTCGAGGCCGCCCTTGGATTACTTCGCTGCGTTAACCGCCTTTGTCGAAGCCGCCGAGGGCAATAACTTCTCCCGTGCCGCCGACCGGCTTGGCATCAAGGCTTCCACGGTTTCACGCTACGTGAAGGACCTTGAACAGGACCTCGGCATCGCCTTGTTCAACCGCTCTACCCGTACGCTGCACCTGACCGAGGGTGGCCAGACATTCCTGACGCACGCCCGCCGGGTGCTGGACGAGCTGGAACAAGCCAAGGCGGCCACCTCCGCGCTGAACGAACAACCACGGGGCGTGCTCAAGCTCAACCTGCCGCCCGCCTTTGCCCGCCACCATATCCTTCCCACCTTGAATGCCTTCCTGGCCCGCTACCCGCAGATCAAGCTGGAACTGGTGCTGGACGACAGCCACGTCAACCTGATTCATGCCGGCGCGGACCTGGCGATCCGCATTGGCACCCTGGCGGATTCCACGTTGAAGGCACGCAAGATCTGCGATGAGCGCTACCGGCTGGTGGCCAGCCCGGAGTTTTGCCGGGAGTATCCGGCGCCGGTCAACCCTGCCGACCTGGCTGCCATGCCGGCGATCCTGGGAGCGGCTGACAGTGCATTTGCCAACGGGCGTGAGGTGTCACCGCTGGTGCATAAAGACAGCATCCGGATCAACGACCTGGACGCACAATTGATCGCCGCACAACAGGGCCTGGGATTTGCCTTGCTGCCCGACTGGCTGGTAGCCAAACCCATTGAAACCGGCGAGTTGCTGGTGTGGTTGCCTGAGTGGGATATCCGCATCGCAGGCCGTGAATCGGCGGTTTGGTTCGTTTATCCACCCAAGCGCATCGTGTCTTCCAAAGTGCGGTGCTTCATCGACTTTATCGTCGAGCAACTGGGCGAAACACCGCACTGGAAACGTCTCAGCTGAAGCGGATATCCAGCGACCGCAGATAGGTTTGCAGCCCCGCATCCTGGATCGGAATCAGGAAGGCTTCCGTGTCGGACTCATTGAAGTGGGCATGCCAGTAACCTGGCGGGGTGACGAACGCCAGGCCCGGCGACCAGTCGACCCGCACCGGGTTGCGGATCTGCCCATCGGCGTCCAGTTCGGTGCCCACCAGCGAATAGCAGCCCTTGGGGCAATCAATGATGAAATCCAGCGCAATCGACTGGTGTCGGTGGGGCTTCTGAATCGACCCCGGCGGCAGGATGCCGTACATCGCCCACAGCACATGGGTCACGGTACGGGTCTGCGGGAAGTTGCGATTGCCCAGCAGGATGCTGATACGGCTACGGTCCTGGGCGCGGGGATCATCGGCCGCTTCCCGCAGTTTTGCGTTGGCCAGCTCCGCGGGATACAGCGTCGGCACGAAGCGATCGGCACTGCGGGTCACGCCCAGGTAACGCAACAGCGGCTCATCGTGGACGTAATACAGGCGCGCATCCTCTGATGCGCTGAACTGCGCTTGCTGCAGACCTGGCAGCGCAATGAAGCAGCCCTTGGTCCAGTCGATGCGGTGCGCGCCCTGAACCACACTGCCCTGCCCTGCGATGACATAAAACACCTGTGAGGTGGCGTTGGGGTGCAGTTCCAGCGTATCGCCGGCGTTCAGGCGAATGAAGTTCGCACACAGCCCCGGACCGGTGGCCGGACCTTCGCAACCCAAGGCATCGCTGAGGTCCAGCGGCACTACCCGAGAGGGCCCACTGTCGTACAGCGAGGCCGGGAAGCTGTGATAGGGAATGCGGGTGATCAGGTTGGCGCTGATGGGATTGGCGGCCTTGCTGTATTCAAAGTATTCGGCATCGAGCAGGTGCAGCGGTTGGGTATCGGCCACGTCAGGCTTGAATTCGCTATTCATTATGATCACCTCAATCTACGACTGGATTTCGCATGCCCCATGGGGCGCTGCGGCGGTGAAAGAACTATAGGCATTCAGCGGCGGTGGATTAATCCCTCATCTTGCACAGCAGTTGTGCGAAATGGGGCAGGCACAAGCCTCTCTTGGTGTACTGATAGTTTGATTCAGCCAACTATCAAAGTGCCACTTTATAAATAAGTTAAATATATATACATCAGCGCCCATAAAAAAACCGCCGCAGAGACTGCGGCGGCAAACCAAAGGATGTTGTCGAAGCAGAGCGGCTAAGACAGGGTTAAAACTACAGCAGCGTGCGCATATGCACAGTGAATTTTAATTAATCGAGTTTAACCGGTCGTCCACCTGCGCATGCAACTATTGGCAATTAAACTATCCACGAAAACAACAGGCTAGTTAAACAAACACGGTTGATCGTGGACTTTCGTTTTACCTTGCTGTTTCGCCGAAAAGGCCCGGGTTTGCCCCGGGCCTTTTTTTCGGGGACCATATCGGCCTTCTTTCTGATGTCACCCAAGGGAATCCCATGGCCAACCACGACCTCGCCTTCACCCCCGATCTCGACCCGGACTCCATCTCTTCCGACGTCATCGGCTTCAACGGCATCCTCGTCTCCACGCAAATCCCTACCCGCGCCGACGGCAGCCTGGAGCTTGGCGACATCACCCTGCAAAGCGAATGCACCCTGCAAGCCCTCAAGGTGGCCCTGGAACGTGCCGGCAGTTCGATTGACCGGGTCATGCACCTGACCATTTATCTGACCGACATGGCCGACCGCGCCGC
The DNA here is from genome assembly GCF_013385495.1 of Pseudomonas sp. F8002. Lineage (NCBI taxonomy): Bacteria > Pseudomonadati > Pseudomonadota > Gammaproteobacteria > Pseudomonadales > Pseudomonadaceae > Pseudomonas > Pseudomonas sp. F8002. Next base: position 107,022 of record NZ_JACAPW010000020.1, read on the forward strand.
GTTCAACGAAGTCTACAAACGTTACTTCGCCAAGCCTTGGCCGGTGCGTGCGGCGGTTGGCGTGGCAGCCCTGGCCGTGGAAGGCATGCGGGTTGAAGTCACGGCGATGGCGGCCAAGGCCTGAGTCAAACGCTCTATAAACCAACGATGATCAAATGTGGGAGCTGTCGAGCCCCAGCGAGGCTGCGATGGGATCGCCGCGGTGTCACTGATACACCGCGGTGTCTGCATCGCGGGCAAGCCCGGCTCCCACAGTTGAGTGCATTCCAGTTTGGGAGCACACGCAGGGCTTGATAGATGTCGAGAGCGCATTTCGCAGCTACAATGCCCGCCTCCGTGACAAGCCTGACTAAAAAAACTATGTCCTTGCCCAAGCATCACCTGGAATTGCTCAGCCCTGCGCGCGATGTTGCCATCGCCCGCGAGGCCATCCTGCATGGCGCCGACGCCGTGTACATCGGCGGCCCGAGTTTCGGCGCGCGCCATAACGCCTGCAACGACGTGAGCGATATCGCGCAGTTGGTGGAGTTCGCTCGGCGCTACCATGCGCGGGTGTTCACCACCATCAACACGATCCTGCACGACAACGAGCTTGAGCCGGCGCGCAAGCTGATCCACGAGCTTTACGATGCCGGCGTCGACGCGCTGATCGTCCAGGACCTGGGGGTGATGGAGCTGGATATCCCGCCCATCGAACTGCATGCCAGCACCCAGACCGACATCCGCACCCTGGGCCGGGCCAAGTTCCTCGACCAGGCCGGGTTCTCGCAACTGGTGTTGGCCCGTGAGCTGAACCTGCAAGAGATCCGGGCGATTGCCGATGAAACCGATGCCGCCATCGAGTTCTTCATCCACGGTGCCTTGTGCGTGGCCTTCTCCGGCCAGTGCAACATCTCCCACGCCCAGAATGGCCGCAGCGCCAACCGCGGCGATTGCTCCCAGGCCTGCCGCCTGCCCTACACCTTGAAAGATGACCAGGGCCGTGTGGTTGCCTTTGAAAAGCACCTGTTGTCGATGAAAGACAACAACCAGAGCGCCAACCTGCGCGCCCTGGTGGATGCCGGCGTGCGTTCGTTCAAGATCGAAGGCCGCTACAAGGACATGGGCTATGTGAAGAACATCACCGCCTATTACCGCCAGCGCCTGGACGAGATTCTTGAAGACCGCCCGGACCTGGCTCGCGCCTCCAGCGGCCGCACCGCGCATTTCTTCCTGCCGGACCCGGAAAAGACCTTCCACCGTGGCAGCACCGACTACTTCGTCACCGACCGCAAGGTCGACATCGGCGCCTTCGACACCCCAACCTTTACCGGCCTGCCGGTGGGTGTGGTGGAAAAAGCCGGCAAGCGTGACTTGCAAGTGGTCACCCATGAGCCGCTGTCCAATGGCGACGGTCTCAATGTGCTGATCAAGCGCGAAGTGGTGGGTTTCCGCGCCAACATCGCCGAGCCAAAAGGTGAGTTCGAAGAAGACGGCGAGAAGCGCTATCGCTACCGCGTCGAACCCAACGAGATGCCGGCCGGCCTGCATCAACTGCGGCCGAATCATCCGTTGAACCGCAACCTGGACCATAACTGGCAGCAGGCGCTGCTCAAGACTTCCGCCGAGCGCCGTATTGGTGTGTCCTGGGCGGCTCGCCTGCAGGAAGACCGCCTGGAACTGACCGTCACCAGCGAAGAAGGCATCAGCGCCAGCGTTGCCCTGCCCGGCCCGTTTGGCGTGGCCAACAAGCCGGAACAGGCCCTGGAAACCCTGCGTGACCTGCTGGGCCAACTGGGCACCACCCAGTACCACGCCACTGCGATCGAGCTGGATGCGCCGCAGGCGTTCTTCATCCCGAACTCGCAGCTCAAGGCCCTGCGCCGTGAAGTGATCGAGGCGCTGACCGAGGCGCGTATCCAGGCCCATCCACGGGGCGGCCGCAAGGCGGAAACCACGCCGCCGCCGGTGTATCCGGAATCGCACCTGTCGTTCCTGGCCAACGTCTACAACCAGAAGGCTCGCGACTTCTATCACCGCCATGGTGTGCAACTGATCGACGCGGCGTACGAAGCCCACGAAGAAACCGGCGAAGTGCCGGTGATGATCACCAAGCACTGCCTGCGGTTCTCGTTCAACCTCTGCCCCAAACAGGCCAAGGGTGTGACGGGGGTGAAGACCAAGGTTGCGCCGATGCAGTTGATCCACGGCGACGAAGTACTGACGCTGAAGTTCGACTGCAAGCCTTGCGAGATGCACGTGATCGGCAAGATCAAGGGCCACATCCTCGGCCTGCCGCAACCGGGCAGCGTGGTGGGTTATATCAGCCCGGATGACCTGCTCAAGACCATCCCGCGCGGCGCACATTGAGTCGCCGGTGAGCGTCATGCTACGGCGTGACGCTCATCACTGTTTTCGAACGCCACCACCAACCCCGCTGCAATCCCGCCGCCGCCAGCAGAATGGCCGCCACGCCCAGCCATTGCATCCAGCCCAGCCGATGCCCAAAGGCAATCCAGTCGACGAAGATTGCTGCGATCGGGTAGATAAACGACAGCGCGCCGGTGATTGCCGTCGGTAACTTCTGGATCGCGCCATACAGCAATACGTACATCAAGCCGGTATGCACCACGCCCAGCGTCAACAGTGCCGCCCAAGCATCCATCGATGCAGACAGGCTGTGCCACTGCATCAGCGGTGCCAGCAGCAAGGCACCCGTGCTCACCTGAATCAACGCCATCAAATGGGGCGGCACTTCCTTCAGGCGCTTGATGATCAGCGCCGCAATCGCATACAGAAACGCCGCGCCCAGGGCCAATGCCACACCCGCCAGGTAGTCATCCCCAGTGTTTTGCTGACTGCCATGAGCGGTGACAATCGCCAGCATCCCGACGAAAGCCACGCTCAACCAGGCAAGTTTTTGCAAGGTGATTTTCTCCCCCAGGAACACCGCCGCCAGCATCACCAACATAAACGGCTGGACGTTATACACCGCCGTGCTGATGGAGATGGATGCCCTGGCGTAGGACTCGAACAGCAGCAACCAATTACCCACGATCGCCACGCCGCTGAGCATCGCCAGCCCGAGTTTGCGGTAGTCCAGCAAGTCCAGGCGCAGATAGCCGAGCAGCCAGCACACCACCAGCAACGTCAGCGCGCCGATCACGCAGCGCCAGAACACCACTTCCACCACCGGCACTCCCGACACCAGCACGAACCAGCCGATGGTGCCGGATATGAGCATGGCGGCGACCATTTCCCATGAACCGCGACGTATGGATTTGTCCATGATTGAGCTCCTCAAGTGAGGCTCAATTATGGCAATCTGGCCTGTAGCGACTCCATATTCTAAATAAGGCGAACCTTTCATTTCGCCTATTCTTATTAGGCAAACCTGAGCAATCGCTTTCGGAGCGACCATGATTGACAGCATTGACCAGCAACTGATCGCCGCGCTGATGGACGATTCGCGCCTGTCCCTCAAGGCCTTGGCGGGTATCACCGGCCTGTCCTCCCCCAGCGTCGGCGAGCGGTTGCGACGGCTGGAAGAGCGTGGCGTGTTGAAGAACTACACCGTGGACATCGACCCCAAACATTTTGGCTATCTGCTGCAAGCCATCGTGCGCATCCGCCCACTGCCCGGGAAACTGCAGGAGGTGGAGCGCCAGATCCAGGCGATCTCCGAGTTCACCGAATGCGACAAAGTGACCGGCGATGACTGCTTCATCGCACGCCTACATGTGCGCACCATGGACCAACTGGACACCCTGCTTGACCGGCTCAACGCGTACGCCGAAACCAACACGGCCATCGTCAAGAAAACCCCGGTAAAGCGCCGGCTGCCACCGCTGGGTGATTCGTGATTCTGAGTCACTGATGCAGTGACGGGATCGCTATTCTGTCAATCCAGGGCGGTGTTTATGCTTGATCCACACATTGGAACAACAGGCGTAAACACCATGTATGTCATCACCGGAATCACAGGCAAAGTCGGCGGCGCCCTCGCGCGCTTTCTGCTCAACGATCGTCAACCCGTGCGCGCAGTCATTCGCGATGCCAGCAAAGGCGCCGTATGGGCCGCCCTTGGTTGCGAGGTCGCCATCGCCAATATGGACGACGCTGCGGCCCTCACTGAAGCATTCAAGGGTGCCACCGGCGTGTTCATCCTGCCGCCTTCGGATTTCGACCCGGAGCCGGGTTTTCCCGAGGCGCGCAAGGTGATTGCCGCCGTCGCCCAGGCCATTGAAGCTGCGGCCCCGCAGAAAGTTGTTTGCCTGTCGACCATTGGCGCCCAGGCCGAACACCTGAACCTGCTGACCCAACGCACCTTGATGGAACAAGCGCTGAGCGCGTTGAACGTGCCGGTGACCTTTTTGCGTCCGGGCTGGTTCATGGAGAACTCGGCCTATGACGTGCTGGCCGCCCGCGAGCACGGGGTGATCAACAGCTTCCTGCAACCGCTGGATAAAGCCGTGCCGATGATCGCTACTGCCGACGTCGGCCGCCTTGCCGCGCAATTGTTACAGCAGCACTGGAGTGGGCGTCGGGTAGTTGAGCTGGAAGGCCAATGGGTCAGCCCGAACGACATCGCTCGCACGTTGACCGAAGTGCTTGGTCGTGGGGTGACAGCACAGGTGGTGCCTCGCGATGCGTGGGAGCCGATGTTTCGTGAGCAAGGCGCGCAGAATCCAATGCCGCGCATGCGCATGATTGATGGGTTTAACGAAGGTTGGATCTGCTTTGAGCAGGCGGACGTGGTTAAGGGTGAGACCACATTGCTCAAGGTGCTGCGGGAGTTGGCTGCAAAAACCTGATGCCATGGCCTGCAAGCCAGCTCAGTGATTGGGTACATATCCGTTATTTGGGTAACGGCGGCGTATGGTTTCGCTCTTACAGCGAGTCACTTTGCAAAAGCGGCAAAGTCCACCAAACGGCATTGCTCCGCGGGCCGCCGCTCCGCAATACCTGCGTTCGGCCTCGGGCTTATTGGGGCAGTCAGATCAAAATCAAAAGCAAGAGCACAGCGGCCTCCCGGTGGGCTTGAGTGTTAAAAGCAAAGACCAGAGCGAAAACAGATCTGCTTTTCTGTGGGAGC
>NZ_JACAPW010000021.1:0-289 GCF_013385495.1 Pseudomonas sp. F8002
GGAGTGCCCTCACTCCGGCCAGCGTGGTTTAACGGGGCGCCTAAGATCAAAATCAAGATCAGAAGCAAGAGCACAGCGGCCTGAAAGCCGGCTTGAGTGTTAAAAGCTAAATCAAAAGCTAAAGCGGGCACGGTTCAAATGTGGGAGCTGGCTTGCCTGCGATGGCATCACCTCGGTGTGTCTGGAAGACCGAGGTGTCTGCATCGCCGGCAAGCCAGCTCCTACAGAAAAGCAGCTCTGCTTTCGCTCTGGTTTTTGATCTGGCTGTTAAACACTCAAGCCGGCCGGT
>NZ_JACAPW010000021.1:481-35894 GCF_013385495.1 Pseudomonas sp. F8002
TACCGCAGCAACGGATATGTACACCTTCAGGCCCGACTCCGCAGCCACTGCATAAACCCCTTCTTAACCGGCACCACAGGCGCCTCCTGCGTCAAACTCTGAGCCGCATGCAACCTGAAATCCAACAAACTTTTCATAGCCTCACTGATGTCATGCCGAGCATCCAGACAAGGCTTCAGATACTCCTTCTCAATCCGATACAACGTACAAAACGTCTTCGCCGAAAAGTCAGCAGGCACACCCTGCTCCGACAAAATCCCGGCCTCACCAATCACCTCCCCAGGCCCCATCCGCCCCGCTTCAAACTTGTGCCCGGCCTTGGTCAACATCACCGAAATCACCCCGGACTCGATGATAAACAGGTGATCACTCACCTCCCCCGCCGGCAAAATCATCTCCCCGGCGCGAAAGGTCTGCAGCGTCATGTTCTGGCTGAACGTCTCCTTCTCCTCCTGCCTCAACGTCGAGAAAATAGACGAGCTCTCCAACAACGCCCGAGCCCGGGAAACCGTCACCGGCGCATTACTCTCGGCAGCCGACAACAAGCTCACCCCCGCCGCCTGCAAATGCCGAAACGCCAAATCATAAAGCTGATTGCGCACCTCACGCTTAAGCGCCATGGCCGGCACAAACCCGCTGATCTCATACTCCACGCCACCACTGGCCGACGTCTTGAACGCCACACTCGGCGCCGGCTTGGCCAACAACGGCCGACACCCCTGCATCGCCCGCTCCAGCGCATCCAGCACGGTTTGGGGCCGCGCATGGGGGCTGACCTGCAGACTGACCGCCAAGCCAAACATATCTGCGGGACGTGAGAAGTTGATGATCTTGGCCTTGGCCGCCAACGAGTTGGGCACCACCGCCAGGCTGCCCTGGGAGGTTTGCAGTTGGGTGGCGCGCCAGTCGATGTCGATCACCCGGCCTTCGGTGCCGTCGATGGAGATCCAGTCATCCAGTTGGTAGGGTTTGGTGGTATTGAGCACGATGCCGGAAAACACGTCGCTCAAGGTGCTTTGCAACGCCAGGCCGACGATGATTGCCACCGCGCCGGAAGTGGCCAGCACGCCCTTGACCGGCAGGTCGAGCACGTAGGCCATGGCGGCGATGATCGCGATCAGGAAGATCACCGCGCCCACCAGATCCTGCAACAGCCGCCCGGTGTGGCCGACCCGCTGCATCATCACCGCGCCGAGCAATACCGTGAGGGTGCGCGCCGCAAACAGCCACCAGCCGATCTGGAACGCCGTTGCCGCCAAATGCAGCGCCACGTTGTCGCCGAACGGCGCGACCTGCATCGGGTTCATGCCTTCGTTGAACAGCACGGCGCTGAACACCGCAAAGATCACCAGCCGCGCCGCCAGCTTCCAATTGGCGAAATCGGCAGAGATCAAGCGCCATACGGCAATGTCGATCAGCACCAGCGCCAAGGCACAGAACATCGGGTGATCGGAGATAAATGAGGGCATTCAGGCGACTCCAGGGCGAATGCCATGAAGATCGCATGAAATGCCTTTGGAGGGTATAGCGCCCTAGCGCTGCATCTGCCCGAATTGCCCGGACTGATAGTCAGCAAACGCCTGGTGGATTTCCTGCTCGGTGTTCATCACAAACGGGCCGTGGCCGACGATGGGTTCGTCGATCGGCTCGCCGCTGAGCAACAGCACCATGGCGTCGTCGCTGGACTCGAGGCGCAGTTGCGTGCCATCGCGCTCGAACAGTGCCAACTGCCCTTCCCGCGCCACTTCAGTGCCGTTGATCCGCACCGTGCCGCGCAACACCACCAGCGCGGTGTTGCGCCCGACGTGCAGGTCCAGCGTCACAGAGCGGCCGGCTTTGAGGCGCATATCCCACACGTCGATCGGCGTGAAGGTACGAGCCGGGCCTTTGACCCCGTCGAACTCGCCCGCGATCAAGCGCAGGCTGCCGGCGTGGTCGGCCAGGGGCAGCGTCGGAATATCGCCATCGAGGATGGTCTGGTAACCGGCATCGGTCATTTTGTCCCTGGCCGGCAGGTTGACCCACAACTGGACCATTTCCAGGGCGCCGCCGCTGCGGGCGAACGCCTCGGAGTGAAACTCCTCGTGAATGATGCCCCTGGCGGCTGTCATCCATTGCACATCGCCCGGGCCGATGGTGCCGCCGGCGCCGGTGGAATCGCGGTGCTCGACTTCGCCCTTGTAGACGATGGTCACGGTTTCAAAACCGCGATGGGGATGCTGGCCCACGCCGCGACGTTGCTCGGTCGGGGTGAATGCCGCAGGACCGGCGTGATCCAGCAACAGGAACGGGCTGATCTGCTTGCCCATGGTGTCGTAGGAAAACAGCGTGCGAACCGGAAAGCCGTCGCCGACCCAATGGCCGCGTGGGCTGGTGTAGATGCCGATGATCTTTTTCATATGTGTCTCCAGTAATGGATACACCTTAAATCCGATACCAATTCCGCGCTAGACGGCAAAATCGGCCCTGATCGTCCCACCAGTGGAACAAATACTCGCGGGCTGGATTATTTTATATTTCGACCATAATATAGCGACAAATATTACAAGCGTAATTTTTAGCTCACCCCGCCCCACGGAGCCCGACATGAACCCTCTCCCCCTGCGTCTTCTCACCCCCCTGGCCCTGCTGGCGGTACTCAGTGGCTGCAATAACAAGGCCGACCCCGTCGCCGAAGCGCCCCTGCCCCGCCCGGTGCTGGCCGCCAAGGTCGAAGCCGCCGGCAGCCAGCAAAGCGCCTACACCGGCGTAGTGGCCGCGCGCACGGAAAGTGACCTGGGGTTTCGCGTCAGCGGCAAGGTGATCGAGCGCAAGGTTGATCCCGGCCAGCACGTCAACCGTGGCGACACTTTGCTGGTGCTGGATATCGGCGACTTCGAACTGGCCCTGCGTTCGGCAAAAAACCGCGTCAATGCGGCCCAGGCGCAACTGCGCCAACGCCGGGACGATGAATCCCGCTACCAGCGCCTGGCCAATACCGGCGCCGTGTCGCGGCAGATTTTCGACCAGTCCGCCACCAACCTGCGGGTGGCCGAAGCCGAGCTGGCCTCCGCGCAATCCGACGCCAGCCAGATCGAAAACCGCCGCACCTACTCGGTGCTCAGGGCCGACAGCGACGGCATCATCACCGACGTGCGGGTGGACCGCGGCCAAGTGGTTGCCGAGGGGCAAGTGGTGGCGCGCCTGGCCCACGACGGCGCCCGGGAAGCCATCGTCAACTTGCCGGAAAACCAGCGCGACCAGGCTTCGCAAAAAGCCCTGGCGTTCCCCTTCGGCGCCCCTGAGCAGGCAGTGACCGCCACGTTGCGCGAGCTGTCTGCCAGCGCCGATCCGACCACCCGCACCTACCGGGCCCGCTATGTCTTGCATGGCCCCGTCGACCGCTTCGCTCTCGGCTCGACCATCACCGTGCGCCTGCAAGGTAACGGCCAGGCGCAACAGACCCGCGTGCCCATCGGGGCGCTGCAGGATGCCGGCAAAGGCACCGGTGTGTGGGTGATTGGCGCCGATGACAAGGTCAGCTTCGCCCCGGTCAACGTCGCCAGCCTCGGCCAGGAGGACGCGTTGCTGGACAGTGGCGTGGACCCAGGCCAAGTAGTCGTCGCCCTCGGCGCGCACCTGCTGCACAGCGGTGACGCGGTACGCCTGTTGCCGGCCCAGGTATTGGCCCTCAACCGTCAGCAGGAACACTGATAATGCGCGGGATCAACCTCTCCGAACTGGCGGTCAAGCATCGCGCGGTCACGCTGTTCCTGATCATCGCGATCCTCGCCGCCGGGGTCTTTGCCTTTGGCAAACTGGGACGCGCCGAAGACCCTTCGTTCACCGTCAAGGTCATGACCATCACCGCCGCCTGGCCCGGCGCCACCGCGCAAGAGATGCAGGAGCAAGTGGCCGACCGCCTGGAAAAACGCCTGCAGGAGCTGGACTATTACGACCGCGTCGAAACCATCGCCCAACCGGGCTTCGTCTCGATGCGCATGACGTACCTGGAGTCCACCCGTCCCAGCGAGATCCAGGACCTGTTCTACCAGACCCGCAAAAAGCTCAGCGACGAAGCCGCGAAGTTGCCCAAGGGGGTGATCGGCCCGTTTTTCAACGATGAATACTCCGACGTGTACTTTTCCCTGTACGCGCTGGAGGCTGAACACCTGCCCCACCGGCAACTGGTGCAAATGGCCGAGGACATGCGCCAGGGCCTGCTCAATCTGCCGGGAGTGAAGAAGGTCAATATCCTCGGCGAACAGGCGCAGCGGATCTTCGTCGAGTTTTCCTATGAGCGCCTGGCCACCTTGGGCATCAAGCCCGAGCAGATCTTCGCCGCCCTCGCCGCCCAGAATGCCGTGGCGCCTTCAGGCTTTGTCGAGACCGCCGGGGCACGCGCCTATATCCGCATCGACGGGGCCTTCGATAGCCTGGCGCTGATCGAAAACGTCCCGCTGGAAGCCAACGGCAAGCTGCTGCGCATCGCCGATGTGGCCACCGTCAGCCGGGGTTATGAAGACCCGCCCAGCTACCGTATCCGTCATCAGGGCGACCCGTCGCTGATGCTCGGTGTGATCATGGAGAAGCACTGGAACGGCCTGGAACTGGACAAGGCTCTCAAGGCCCAGGAAGCGAAAATCCAGGCCGACCTGCCGCTGGGGGTCAACTTCGCCAAGGTCTCCGACCAGGCGAAAAACATCAGCCTGGCGGTCAACGAGTTCATGCTGAAGTTCTTCGTCGCCCTCGCGGTGGTGATGGTGATCAGCCTGCTGGCCCTGGGGTTCCGGGTCGGGCTGGTGGTGGCCGCTGCGGTGCCGCTGACCTTGTCGATCGTGTTTGTGATCATGTTGATGACCGGCCGCGAATTCGACCGGGTGACCCTGGGCGCGTTGATCATTTCCCTGGGCCTGCTGGTGGACGACGCGATCATTGCGATCGAGATGATGGTGGTCAAACTCGAAGAGGGTTTTGACCGGATCCATGCGGCTACGTTTGCCTGGAGTTCCACCGCCGCGCCGATGCTCACCGGCACCCTGGTGACGATTATCGGCTTCCTGCCGGTGGGTTTTGCCCGCTCGGGGGCCGGTGAGTATGCCGGGAATATTTTCTGGATCGTCGGTTTTGCGCTGATCGCGTCATGGCTGGTGGCGGTGGTGTTCACCCCGTACTTGGGGGTCAAGCTGTTGCCGCACATCGAGCCGGTTGTCGGCGGCCACGATGCAATTTACGCCGGACGCTATTACCAGAAACTGCGGCGCCTGGTGGACGCTTGCGTGCGCAGACGCTGGCTGGTCACCGGGTTGGTGGTGGCGGCCTTTGTGCTGTGTGGCCTGGGCATGGGCGTGGTGAAGAAGCAGTTCTTTCCCAACTCCGACCGTTCCGAGCTGATTCTGGAGGTGTACATGCCACCGGGCAGCGCCTTCAAAAGCACCGAGGCGGTAGCGGCGCAGGTGGAAAAGGCGCTGATGGAGGAGCCGCAAACCGTCATGGTCGACACCTATGTCGGCGGTGGTGCACCACGGTTTTTCCTGTCGCTGAACCCTGAGCTGCCAGACCCGGCCTTCGCCAAGTTGATCGTGCAGACCGCCGACGCCCATGCCCGGGACAGCCTGAAAAAACGCATGGCTGAACGCATCGCGGCCGGCGAATTTCCATCGGCGCGGGTGCGCGTCACCCAGTTGGTGTTCGGCCCGCCGGTGCCCTTCCCGGTGGTGTTTCGCGTGTCCGGTCCCGACCTGAATGTGCTGCGCGGCCTGGCTGAAGACGTGCGCCAAGTGGTCGCCGCCAACACACTCACGCGGGACAGCTTCCTCGACTGGGGCGAGCGCGCCAGCAGTTACCGCCTGGTACTCGACCAGGACCGCCTGCGCCTGCTGGGCTTTACCCCCGACGGGGTGAAATCCCAGCTCAACGCGTTGCTCAGCGGCAACCCGATCACCGAAGTGCGCGAAGGCAATCGTACCGTTTCAGTGGTTGCCCGCTCCCAGGGCAGCCAGCGCGAAGACCTCGGCAACCTCGACAATATGACCCTGACCAACAGTGCCGGTGTCTCGGTGCCATTGGCCCAGGTCGGGCATTTCCAGGCGGTGATGGAAGAACCGATCCTCAAGCGCCGCAACCGTGCGCTGACCGTGGAAGTGCGCGCCGACATCGTCGACGGCACCCAGCCGCCAGATGTGGAAATGGCGGTGTACAAGGACCTGCAACCCCTGATCGCCAAGCTGTCGGCCGGGTATCAGATCGTCATCGGCGGCCCGGTGGAGGAAAGCGCCAAGGCCAACGTGGCGCTGGCGGCACTGTTCCCGATCATGATCCTGCTGACGTTGACCGTGATCATGTTCCAGGTGCGTTCGTTCGGGGTGATGTTCATGGTGTTCGCCACCGCGCCGCTGGGGCTGATCGGAGCGGTGCCGACGTTGCTGCTGTTCAACCAGCCGTTCGGGTTCAACGCGATATTGGGGTTGATCGGGATTGGCGGGATCCTGATGCGCAATACGCTGATCTTTACCGACCAGATTCGGCAGAACCAGGACCAGGGCATGGTGATTCGCGAGGCGATCATCGAGGCCACGGTGCGCCGGGCACGGCCGGTGATATTGACCGCGCTGGCGGCGGCGCTGGCGTTTATTCCGCTGACGCTGTCGGTGTTCTGGTCGTCGCTGGCGTATGTGTTGATTGGCGGGGTGCTGGTCGGGACAGTGTTGACGTTGCTGTTCTTGCCGGCGTTGTGCAGTTTGGTGCTGGGGCGGGAGAAGACCCGGGAAGTGGTGACTGCAACCTGATCCAACCAACACCACAAACCAATGGGGGAGCTGGCTTGCCTGCGATGGCGGTGTATCAGTCAAAGAATTCATGACTGACAATCCGCTATCGCAGGCAAGCCAGCTCCCACATGTTGATCTGCTTGCACAGAGGCTCAGTGGTGGTTTCAGATCAGCGCTTGGAGAGCTCCATGATCATCCGGCTCAGCAGATAAATCCGCGGCGCCACGCTCTCCACCTCGGCATATTCCTCCGGCGTATGGATATTGCCCCCGACAATCCCGAACCCGTCCAGGGTCGGCGTACCCACGCCAGCCGACAAGCTGGCATCCGCCGCCCCGCCGCTGCCCTCAATGGTCAGCTTGCGCCCCAACTCGCCATAAATCCCCTGGGCAATCGCCACCAGCTTGTCCGACTCCGGCGTCTGCGGCATCGGCGGCAGGCCACGGTGCAAACTGGTGGTCACTTCAGTCTCGGGGATCAGCTTGTTGGCCGAGACCCGTGCCAGGTCTTTCTCGATCCGGTCAAACTCTTCCGGCAACGCCGCCCGTACATCCGCCTTGGCGGTGGCCTGGTCGGGGATCACGTTGACCCGGTCGCCGGAGTTGATCACGGTGAAGTTGATGGTGGTTTTCTTCTCGGCATCCCCCAGCTTGCCCAGTTGCAGAATCTGGTGCGCCGCTTCCATCGCCGCGTTGCGCCCCAATTCCGGGGCGACGCCGGCGTGGGCGGCCTTGCCCTTGACCTCGACCACGGCGGTGGCGCTGCCTTTGCGCCATACCACCAGGCCATCGGCCGGGCGACCCGGTTCCAGGTTGAGCGTCACGTCGTGGCCCTTGGCGGTGTTGCGGATCAGCTCGGACGCGCCGTCGGTGCCGGTTTCTTCGCTGGCGTCCAGCAGGAAGGTGATTTGTGCGTAGTCCTTGAAACCCTGGTTTTTCAGGACTTTCAAGGCGTAGATCCCGGCAACGATGCCGCCCTTGTCATCCATCACGCCCGGGCCATAGGCGCGACCGTCCTTGATATGGAACGGCCGGGCAGCCGCCGAACCTTCCTTGAACACAGTGTCCATGTGGGCCATCAGCAGGATCCTGGCCTTGCCGGTGCCCTTGAGGGTGGCGATGACATGGCTGTTATGAGCGGCGGCATCCGGCACCAGCTGGATGCTGAAACCCAGTTGCTTGAGCTCGTCGACGGCGATGTCACGCACTTGGGTCAGGCCCGGCTCGTAGCCGGAGCCCGAATCGATATTCACCAGGCGCTCCAGCAGTTTCAAGGCGTCGGCCTTGTACTGCTCGGAATCGGCCTGGATCTGTTTGTGGGGTTCGGCGCTGAAGGCCGGCATGGCGAAAGACAGCGCCAGGGTGGCCGCCAGCAAGGTACGCGGGAAGTTGAAGAGCATGAACCGATCCTTGTTTTTGTTGGAAGGTAGCGCTCCACCCTACCTGACAAACACCGATTTGTTGATCCTCAGATCGACCTCAACCAACTTCCCTGCACCGAACTGACCCGGTTGCGCCCGCTGCTCTTGGCCTCGTACAAGGCCTGGTCGGCATCGTTCAGCCAACTGGTGGCGTCGGCGTGTGCCGGCCGGTACGGCGCCAGGCCGATGCTCAGGCTGGCGCGCAAGGTCGGGTCCTGTGCGTAGGCCAGGGAGTTGAAGCGATCACGCAGGGCGTCCATCACCTCGGTGGCGCGGTTCAGGGGCATGCCCGGCAGGATCACGCAGAATTCGTCGCCACCGTAGCGCCCGGCCAGGTCAGTGGCCCGCAGGTTCTGGCGCAGCACTTTGCTCAATTGACGCAGCACGATATCGCCGGTGACATGGCCGTAGGTGTCGTTGATGGTCTTGAAGTGGTCGATGTCGATTAGCGCGATGGCGGCGCCCTGCTGGTCGCGGCGGCAGCGCTGGAACTCGATTTCCAGGTGGTCTTTCCAGGCGCCGTGGTTGAGCAGGCCCGACAGGCTGTCGGTGCGGCTCAGGGCCAGCAACTCGCGCTTGTGCCGGGCCAGGGTGATCGCTTGCCGGTAACAGATCCAGCCCAGCGCCAGGGGATACAGCATCAGGATCGGCAGGCAGGCGTAGAGCTGCACTTCACTGGTGAGGGCGGTCACCGCCGGAGTGAACACCAGCATCGAGGCGCCGATGCCCAGCGCCTGGGCCACCCAACCGGCGAGCATGAAGCGCGGGCCGCCGATGGCGACGTTGTTCATGGTCATCATCGACAAGGTGGTCACGCTGGGCAGCGGGTTGAACTGCATGGCGCCCACCCAGAACCCGCCGCAAAACGAGTCGAACAGCAGGTTGCGGTGTTCCGAGCGCAGGGAGTTTTTCGAGTGCCGCGACCATTGGTAGGCCACATGCGGCCAGATGAAGGCATTGGCGATCATCACTCCCCAGACCCAAGCGGATTTATCCAGCGGGTAGATGGCGGCGGCCACACAGACAAACCCGAGGGTCAATCCCAGGGTGCGCGACTTGTACAAGCGTGAAGCGAGCGAAAGTCCGTTTCCTCCTGCGGCTGGCATGTCTGGCTTGATCCTGGATGAATGCCCGAAGTCTATCAGGGCACCGGCAGATCGCCACTACCGCTCATAAGCTGGCCTTCAGCTGGAAAAGCCCCTGGCCAGCATCAGCGCCACCCCCAGCAGCAACACCGCCGTGGCCCGTTGCAGCAACACCCGGCGCTTGGGGTTTTCCAGCACGTGCTTGATGCGTTGGCCGAAGTAGCAATACAGGCAGCCGCTGGCAAATTGCAGCAGCAGGAAGGTCAGGCCGAGGATCGCGATGTCGGCGGCGGCACTGCCCTGGCCGATGGCGGCGAACTGCGGGAATACCGCGCTGAACAGGATGATCGCCTTGGGATTCGACAACCCGGTCAGCAGGCCCTTGCCGAAAAGACTGCGGGCATTTTCCGCAGTTACATCGTTGGTCTTGATGGTCACTCCGCTGCTGGTCCATTGCTTGTAGGCCAGGTAAAGGATGTAGGCCACGCCTACCACCTGGATGATCCGGGTGATCAGCGGGTAATCCTTGATCAGCTCGGAAAAACCCACGGCAAAGATCAGGATCGACACCAGGTAGGAAACGCTCGCCCCGAACTGCGCCGGCAGGGAGCGGCGCAGGCCGTCCTTCAGGCCGAGGCTGAGCAACAACAAGGTCATGGGCCCGGGGCTGAAGGCCAGGGTGGTGCACAGCAGCAGGAAATACAAAAACGAAGACAGCGTCAGCGCGGTGGCCATGGCGTGGAATTTCACAGCAGGAAAGAGGGCTTGCAGTCTAGGGCGCACGTGCCGCCACAGGCAGGTAAACTCTACGGATATACGCGCAGACTTTACCGGTGAAGTTGGCGGCAAACTTAAGGACAGTGTGATGCCCATTCCTGCGATTCACTTTCATGACCGAGCACCGAAGGTGCAGCAGATCGTCGATGCCCTGGCCCATGCGATCGAGCAAGGCGAATTGGCCGCTGGCAGCAAACTGCCTTCGGTGCGTGAGTTGGGAGCCTTGCTGGGCGTCGGAAAATTCACCATGAATGAAGCGCTGGATCGCCTGCGCGGGCGTCACCTCCTGACCTCCAGCCAGGGCCGCGGGCACTTTGTCGCCAGCAGCCTGGCACAGCCGTCGTCCAGCACTTGGGTCGACTTGCTGCCCCAGGACTTGCTCAGCGTACTGCGCCGCCCCCTGGCCATGGCCCAGGGCGACCTGCGCCCCGGCGGCGGCCATCTGCCGGAAGACTGGCTGGATTCCGAAGCCCTGCGCCAGGCCATGCGCAGCGCAGTCCGCGCCCCTGCCCTGCGCATCGCCGGGCTGGGCACCCCGGCGGGCCTGCTGCCGTTGCGCCAGGCGCTGCAACAGAAACTGCACGGTGAAGGATTGTCGGTGCCGGTGGAACAAATCATCACCACGCCCAACACGGTGCAAGGCCTGGACATGCTCATGCGCCTGCTGGCGCGGCCCGGGGACACGGTGCTGCTGGATGCACCGTGTTATTTCAACTTCCA
This sequence comes from Pseudomonas sp. F8002, assembly GCF_013385495.1. NCBI lineage: Bacteria > Pseudomonadati > Pseudomonadota > Gammaproteobacteria > Pseudomonadales > Pseudomonadaceae > Pseudomonas > Pseudomonas sp. F8002. The sequence goes on from NZ_JACAPW010000021.1 coordinate 11,233, forward strand.
CGCGAACCTGGCGTTGCATGGGGTCAAGGTGGTGACGATCGCCCGGCGGCCTGATGGTTTTGATTTTGTCGCGCTGGAGCAGTTGCTGGCGCAGCACCGTCCCAGCCTGTACCTGACCACCAGCGTGTTGCATAACCCCACCGGGCATTCATTCAGCCCGAGCCAGGCGTTTCGGTTGTTGCAACTGGCCCGAGAGTATCGCTGCCATATCGTTGAGGATGATCTTTACGGGGATTTGCACCCTAACCCGCCGCCGCGTCTGGCGACTTTGGCGGGATTGGAGCAGGTGACGTACCTGTCGGGGTTTTCGAAGGTGCTGACGGCGAACGCGCGGGTCAGTTATGTGGTGGCGGCGCCGCAATTGGCGGCGAATCTGACCAATATGAAGTTGATGAGCGGCGGCATAACGTCGGAGCTGTTCGAACAGATTGTGTATCGGCTACTGAGTGAGGGTGGGTATGCCCGGCATCGCAAGCGCATGGTTCAGCGGCTGCTGGAGGCCGGTGGGCGGGTTGAGCAGTGGCTGCGGCGTTGCGGGTGTGAATTGCCGATGGGATTTGAGGGCGGGATGTTCATCTGGGCGCGGTTGCCGGCCGGGGTGAATGGTGAGCGGCTGGCTGAAGCAGGGTTGAAGCGTGGGATGGTGTTGGCGCCGGGGGCGTTGTTCGGGTATGAGCCGGGGTTGCGGGATTTCATGCGGTTTAATGTGGCGCATTGCGACGAAGGGCGGGTTCAGGCGCAGTTTGAAGGGTTGCTGGGGGCGCCAACCCGAAGAGTTGGCGCCGGGGTTACGGATCAAGCGGAGGGTTGATCACCGTTCACTGGAGATCACGCGCTGGCTGCAGATATGAGCCATGCTGACCGGGGTAGCGTCGCCACCCACGCCGACATCCGGGTACTCCTCGATGCGCAGGCGCCAGACTGCGAAGTTGTAGTTGGTCTCCCAGGTGTTTTTGTAACCCGAGTCGTAGGACACATACCTGACAGTCGCCTCACCCGCGCAGTTACCCAGGTTGACCGTACCGGATGCCGCGCCCGACACGCCGGTTACCGAACCGTAGTAAGGGATGTACACCGGCAGGTAGGTATTGCGGTTGACGTGCTTGTCGAGTTGCAGATACGGGGTCAGTCCCTGCAGGCGTTTACCGGTGCTGTCGGCCCAGGTCACGGCCCAGCTCAAGTCACGTGCCGCCTGGGTGGTCATGAACGGGTCGTAGTCATTGGCCGAAGCCGGGATCCGCACCACGTTGTCACCTTGCACACTGTGGCTCAACACCTCGGGTGTGGAGCCCAGCGACAGCTTGTAGCGCGCCGTAGCCTTCCAGGTTGCGGCCGGGTTAGGCCGCACCCGTACGTTCACCACGCCATTAACCGATGGCGTTGGCCAGGTGATTTTCGCCTTGGGGCTGATCGGGATCCATTTGACGCCGTCAAAATACTCGGAAATCCACTGGCCCCGATCGCTCTCGTTCACACCGTCGAAATAGGCACTGACCTTCTGCCCGCGCAGGGCCTTGAAGGAGAAGTAGTCTTCATCGGTCGCCGTGTCGGAGTTACCCGTGACGTAGTTCAGGGTATCCGGCAGTTGATAAGCCGTTTCGAAACTATCGTTAGGCTCGAAATCGTCAATCGTCATGTTGATATCCACGCCGAAACTGAACGGCGAACCGTCAGCCGAATTGGCATGCATGAACCAGTAGTAGTCGCCAGGTGGCAGTACGCCAGCCAACACCTCGTTGGCATTGCCCGGGTTATCCGACGTGCCGAGAGAAGTGATGTTGTTCTGGCCGTCGTCCTGGAACAGGGTCAGGGACATGTTGGTGGCAGCACTCTGCCCTACCAGCATCACTGTCGCCCGTGCCTTTTGGGGCACGTTGAAGTGGTAGCAGACGTCGTTGCCGGTTTGCACACCGTCCAGGTTATACATCTGGTTGATACCGAGGGTCTGGCACAGCGGCGTGAACGCCTGGGCCGCCACGGCCTGGGCATCCACCTTGGCGCTATCTGCCTGTACAGGCTCGGCGACCACAACCCCGCTCAAGGCCTTGGCAGCCTGCACCGGCTTTTTCAGCTGCTGCGAGGTTTTGATTTTGTCCAGGAAGGCAGCCGACGCTTTCTGCGCCGTGACGTTGCCGCCACTCTTGAGGGCTTGTTGCACGGCTTGCTGCAACGGTTGCGGCGTCAAGTGTGCAGGAGATTGTTCGGCCAGGGCGCAGGCCGAAACGAAGCAGGACGCCGCGATGGCGGCTCCGAGCATGAACGCTTTTTTCGATTTCATTTTTTATCCATCCATAGTTAAAAAATTGAAGCTCAGGTGATCGGCGACATCCGGTCACCTGGGATGGAATGTAGGACATAACTGTATGCATGTACAGTATTTTTATGGCGGCAGGATAGATGCGCCAATCCCGACTACGCTCATCCCCAACAAAAACGACACCGAGCGCTCCCAATGACTCACCCCACCGAGGCTTTCCGCTCCACCTACCGCGCCAGCATCCACCCCTCCTACAACCCGTGGCTCCACGCTGGTTTCGTTTTCGGCTACGGTCTGCTCTGCATCAGCCTGTTCTGGTCCACCACCCGGCAAATCCAGCCATTGGAATGGCTGGCCATCCCCCTCACCCTGATTTTCTTCAACCTGTGTATCTATCTCGTCCACCGTCACCTGGGCCATCACAAACACTCCTTCGCCCGCCTGTTCTACGCCCGCCACACCGGCGACCACCACAGCTTCTTCACCCCCGCCCACATGACCTACGACAGCCCTCGAGACTGGCGTGTCATCCTGTTCCCCGCCTGGCTCATCCTGCTCCACAGCCTGGCCGTGACCCTCCCCGCCTGGTGGTTGCTCAAACACCTCAACCCCAACATCGCCGGCCTGTTCGCCGGCTGCATGATCCTCGGTTACCTGCTCTACGAGTTTTTCCACGCCTGCGAACACCTGCCCCCCGACCACCCCGTGGCCCGCCTGCCGTGGATCCGCCAGATGCACCACCTGCACGCCCTGCATCACCGGCGCGAACTGATGCAGGGACGCAACTTCAACATTGTCCTGCCGCTGATGGACTACCTGTTCGGCACCCTGCATTGGGAACCGCAAGCGCGCGAACCCAAAAAAGGCCAATAAAAAACGCCCCACCTAAGTGGGGCGTCTACATTTCAGAGGGCTCTTATGCGCCGGTTATCGGCCAATGATGTCCTGGCTGCAGATATGCCCCAGGCTCACGTAGGGAACGTTATCGCCACCGACACCGACATTCGGCAATTCCTTGAGGTCGATGCGCCAGCCGCCAACGTTGTACCAGGTGTCCCAGAGGTACTTCACGCCCGTGCTGCTGTCGTAGTACTGGGCACGGTAATCACCCACACAACCGCCCAACTCTGCGCTTCCCGATGTTTTGCCGGCACTGTCGGTGGCAGCCGAGAATATCGTCCAGTTGAAGTCCGGACCCGAAACAAAACGCTTGTCGACCTTGAGCTGTGAAGTGACCCCCTCCAACGGGGCACCCGTGCTGTCTTTCCATTCGGTTCTCCAGGTCATGAGACGACCGGCCTGGGTCGCCAGAGGTGCGATGCCCGCCGGGATTCGGGTCACCGTTCCGCCCTTCGCATCGAAGTCCGCCAGGTGCGGACTCGAACCGAACGTCAGCTTGTACTCGGACTTGGCATCCCACGCCTCAGCGGGGTTGGCCCGCACGCGCGCCTTGTAGACAAAGCCCGGCGCCCGGCTCGGGAAGGTCGCCGTCGAGCCACCTGGAATGTTGACCCAGGCGCTGCCGTTGAAGTACTCGAAGATCCACTGATTGCGCACGCCCTTGTCGTCATCATCGAGGAACAGGCTGACACCCTGTCCGCGTACGGCCGCGAAGTCGAAGTAGTCAACGTCATCCGGGCTGTCGAGATTGCCCGTCAGGTAATTCAAGCGGTCCGGCAAGGCGAACGCCGTTTCCGGGGTGTCGTTGGGCTCGTAGGCGTCAATCGCGGTGTTGACGATCGCGCCGAAGTCGAAGGCTGAGCCGTCGGCAACCTTGGCCTCCAGGAAACCAGTAGTAGTCCCCGGCTTCAAGCATGCCGCTGATGACTTCGTCGCTGTTGCCCGGGTTATCAGAAGTGATCAGTGCCGTCAGGTTGTTCTGCCCGTCGTCCTGGAACAGCGTCAGGGCCATTTCGGTCCCCGGCTGCTGACCCGCGAGGTAGATCTGCACCTTGGCCTTGGCGGGCACATTAAAGTGGAAGCACTTTGATTCGCCGCTCTGCAAACCGTCATAGCTGTAGCCGACGTTAATATCGAGGCTGTCGCACAGCGGTACAAAGGCGGCCTGGGCAGCAGGCGCCTTGGCCGGTTTTACCAGCCGGCTCACCGGCGAAATCTGCACACTTTCAGAAGGCTTCGCGACGCTGGCAGCCTTCTTTTGCACACCGACAGTCTTGGTTTTTTGTGCAGCCTTGAGCTTATCCAGCACCTGCGCCGAGGACGCGGAGGCCTGCACCTTGCCACCGGATTTCAGGGCACTCTTGATCGCTGCATCCAGGCTTTTTTCGCTCAGGTGCACGCTGTTCTGCGACGGGTATTGCTCGGCCAGGGCAAAGGCCGAAACGAAGCTGGCAGCCATCATGGCCGCGCCCAGTACAAAGGCTTTTTTAGATTTCATTTTTTATCCATCCATAGTTAAAAAATTGAAGCTCAGGTGACCGGTGACATCCGGTCACCTGGGATGGAATGTAGGACAAAGCTGTATATATGTACAGTGCTTTTTTTTAAAAAAGCTACCATTTAATCCAGACGTACCAGAGCCCCGAACCTACAAATCCAACCATTCCAAAACGATACGGCCACAGCACCCAGCGCTTGAGAGACAGAGGAACAGACGCCAGCTCTGCCGCCGTCACGTCTCCTCTTCGGATGTGCAGCTTGGGCAGTGAAAGAAAGTCGACAATCAGACTCAAACGCTTGTATCTGTCGATCAGTTTGTTTCTGCCCCAAAACCGTTTGTTGTCACGGACCAAAACGTTATCAATGAAGTAGCTTTCCAGTTCATCCAGTTTTCTGTACTCGACGAATAGCTTCAAACCCAAAAAAATAAATGGCCATCCCCCCAATAAAATCACGCTAAATCCGTGCAACGAAATAGTCATGCACCCTCTCCCTCATAGAATAAGTCGCCGGCCATTTCTCCTAATGCTCCTCCCACGGTTCCACCGGTATACCCTCCCGCAGCACCGCCAATAATCCCGCAAGCGAGTTCACCTTTCCCTTTAGTAGCGATACCCAAAACTAATTTACACAAACCACGCCCCACCTTTGCGCCCAATACCCCGCCACCGGCGGCTCCACCCACCCCGCCCACCAACTTCCCACCCTCCACATACTTCGCCCGCCTACACATCGCCTCCCGCCCCTCCATACATGCTTCCTTGATCTCCAACCCCGCCACTCCCACATCCAACGCCAACCCCACATACGTCCCCTTGCCCAAAAACCTCGACGTCTCGGCAATGCTGCGAATCCGCTGCGTGTAGCCCACGATTTCACTCTTGTGCAGATAACTCTTGGTGGAAATACCCAGTACTTTTTTCAGTGACTTATTGGTTTTCAGGCTCGTGCCAAATCGCGCCGCACCTTGAAGTTGAGTATCCAAGCGCCGGAACAACATCTGCCGCTTCTGGATAAACGCTTTCTTATTCAAGGCTCCATCCTTGAGTTGTTGATGCAAACGCTCAATTTCTTCCAGAGTGCGCTGAACCTCGTCCAGGTGTCGCCCCCAGGCCGCCGTCGAACTGCCGACTCCCACCGAGCTATAAGCCAATAAACTCTGGAATAGATCATAGTTATTGATCACCGCCGCCCCAGCCGAGGCATCCAACTCCAGATTGCGCTGAATCTCCTGGGCATGGCGCATCAACCATGCATCATCAGTAGTGCAAGCCACAGCGTAGGCATCGGGAACGATCACCATCTGCCCCGGCGTCACCAGGCTTGCCTGACGCAAATGCAGGTTCAACGCGTCGAATTGATCGGAGAGTTGCCCACTGGCCCCGGTCAGTAACCGGGATTTCAAACTGAGGTAGTCCGTGGTGCGGTCATTGATGTATCCCTGCGCCATCACTTACATCCCTGATGTAATGGATATGGCGCAGGAATATAGGCAGGCGAACACGGCCCGGACACAAGGTTGGAACAGCTGAAATTACATTTGGGAAATCACCTACCTGGCAGGTAATCAAGGCCTACAAAAAATCGTCGGACTCAATACCCCGTCATCTCCAGGTACCCCACCCCACCCTGAAATTTCACCGGCCCTTCCCAGTAAGGAATGCTCAGGTTCATCCAGGCTTTTGGGTTGACCGCTTCCGTGGTGATATCCAGATGTTTGCCCGGGATCTTCAATGACCACTGGGTGGGAATGCTGCGCCCATCGATCGCGGTCGTGCCCAGCGGCGTCAGTTGAATATCCTGGTTGTGCAGGGTCTGTGTGTGGCCCTCTTTGTCGATCCAGGTACCCGTCAGGTACGACGGCCCGTCTTTCTGCCGCACCCGAAACAGCATCAACTGCTCGCCGCTGTCCAGGTGCAGGGAGAACCAGTCCCAGCCGGTCTGGCTGGCGGTCAGGGGCTGGCTGCTCCATTCGCGATCGAGCCAGGCGTTGCCGGTGACTTGGTAAGATTTTCCATCGATGGTCACGCGGCCATCTGCCTGGAAAAACGGCTGGCTGTAGTAGTACGACGCCTGGCCCTGGTCGGACTTGCGGCTGTAGCCGTTATCCCCCTGGAGCACCAGCGGGCGGCTGGAGGTCAGGTGCAGGTCGTAGTTGAAATGCTCGCCTGCAGCCTTGAGTTGCATGTCCGCCAGGGGGCTGGCTGCACCGGGGCGGGTGGCGAAATTCCAGTCATCGATCCAGGCATTGAACGGCACCGCCTGGGCCCCCGCCTGCCCCACGCCGCCGCGGGCGTAGCGTTCGCTAGCGTAATGGCGGGTGGCCGAGGTGACGGCGGCGTGGCCGAGCCAGATCGTCGAGTCGTGCCAGCCGGGTTGTGTCGGGCCGGCCTTGAGTGCGTTGCGAAACAGCGTCCATTGCACGCCGTAGGCATTGCCCTCGGCATCCTTCAGGTTGGCGGTGAGGTACCACCATTCGATGCGATAGCCGTCATGGGGGCCATGGTCCTGGGGAAAGCTGAAGACCTTGCCGGGCACCACTTGGGCAAAGTCCGCGGCCTGGCTGCCCAGTCCGGCGAAGCTTTCTTCAGGTGCAGGTGGTTTGTCGCAGGCGCCCAGCAGCAGGAACGTCGCCCATAGCAGGCACTTAATCTTCATTGGCAAAGGTCCTCAGCAAATCCGCCGGGCGACTGCGGTACAGCTGCCACAACGGCCAGGCCGAAGCCAGCAAGGTGGCCAGCATCGCCAGACCCAGCAGTTGCGCCAGTTGCCCCGGGAACACCTGCAACGGCAGGCGCCAGCCGAAGGCCTGGACGTTGATCACCACGTCCAGGCACCACGCCAGCAACAAGCCCAGCGGCAACGCCAGCACCAGGGTCAGCACCGCCAGCATCCAGGTCTGGCCGAGGTTGAGCAGCATCAATTGGCGGCGCGTCACGCCCAGCGCCCACAACGGCGCCAACTGGCCGAGGCGGCTTTGGCTCTGGGTCAGCAGGCTGATAAACAACGCCACGCCGGCGACGCCCAGGGTCAGGCTGTTAAGGGCGGCGGTGGCGGCAAAAGTCCGTTCGAAGACCTGGCTCGACCAGCCCTTGAGCTGCTGCTGATCGACGATGCGGCTGTCTTCGAGGGCAAACCGTTCCTGTACTGCACGCACCAGCGGCGGCACGTTGCCCGGCAAAACCCGCAGGTTGAAACGCGCCGGCGACAATCCCGGCCAGTGCTGCAACAGGTGCCGCGAATTCACCAGCAAGTGGCCCTTGGGGTTGCCGTAGTCGGCATAAATCCCCACGACCTTCGGCGACCATGGACCATGGGGCGTGGGGATGCTGACCACATCGCCCAGCCGCACCTTGAGCCGGCGTGCCATTTGCTCACTGAGCATCAGGCTGTCGTCCTGCAGCAACTGGCCCCATGGGTCCGTCGCCGCTTCCAGCAACGGCCAATGCTGGCGATAAGTAGGGTCGTCGACCACGCCGAACAGGTCAGCCGGCCACCCCTGCAACTGCACCGCAACCTGCCAGGTCGGCAGCACTGTCTGCACCAGGGGCTGCTGTACCAGCCAGGTTTGCAGCGCCTCGGCCTGGGCCGGGTTTTGCGGGTTGAGGTACAACTCGGCGGTCAGGCGTTGTTCCAGCCAGTTGTTGAAGGTCTGGCGAAAGCCCGAGGTCATCGAGCCCGCGCCGATATTGGCGGCCAACGCCAGCAGCAAGGCCATCAGCGCCAGGCTCAGGGCCGGCAACTGCTGGCGGCAATCGGCGAGAAACCATTGCCCCAGCACCGAACGGCTGCGCCCCAATACCGCCTTGAGCACGCCATTGAGCACCACCGGCAAGCCCAGCGCAGCGCCCAGCAACAAGGCCGCCATCAAGACAAAACCACTGGCCAGGCTATCGCCAAATACCAGTGCCAACAGCGCAAGCAGTAAGGCCAAACCCGCCACCCAGCCCTGGCGTCGCAGCCAGCGCCCATGGGCCTGGTGCCAGGCCTGGGCATTGGCCAGCGCCAGCAGCGGCAAACGCGCCGCCCGCCACAGGCTGCTGGCCCCGGCGAGCAACGCGCCGAGCAAACCCAGGCCCAGGCCACTGAGCCACCACAGCGGGCTGAGGCTCAGTTGGCCGGGTACCTCGGCGCCATACAGGCCGCGCAAGCTGGCGGCTACATCCGGCAGCAACAGGCTGGCCAGCAAGTACCCGCTGGCCACGCCCGCCAGGCCACCCAGCACGGCCAGGCCACCGAGTTCCACCGCCAGGCTGAGGATCAGCATCCGCGCACTGACCCCGCACGCCCGCAAGGTTCGCAGCAGGCCGCGCCGCTGCTCCAGCGCCAGGCCGATGGCGGCATGCACGATAAACAGGCCCACCACAAAGGACAGAAAGCCCAGCGCATCGAGGTTCAGATGGAAGCTTTCAGTGAGGCGCGCGAGGTTGTTTTCCTCGGCCTGCTTGAGCTGCAGTTGCGCGCCCAGTTCCGGCGGCAGGGCGGGATGCGCGGCGGCAAAGGCCTTGTCCAGCAGCAACCGCGACAGGCGTTGGGGCATGTCCAGCAACGGTTGGGCGAAGCCGATATCGGTCAGTAATACGCCGGGGGCCATGTCCGCTTGAACATGCAGCGGCGGCAGCGCCAGCCCGGCAGCTGTCAGCGGCTGGTCGCCCTCTTTCAGGCCCAGAGACTGCAAGGTCTGCGGCGCGATCCAGGTGCGTCCCGGCGGGTTGAAGAACGCGACCATCTGCGCCCGGTCCAGGGTCTGCCCGGCCAGCGCGCCACCGCCGGGCAACGACACCGGGTCGATGCCCATCACTTGCAGGCGCTGGTCTTCATGGCCCTTGAGCTGCACGCGGCCCTGCACCACCGGCGACACCGGCCACCCGGCGCGGCGCAGGTCGGCAAACAGCGCCTGGGGGAAGCTGGCACCGTCCGGCGCACTGAGGCTGGCCTGGGGTTCGCCGCCGATCAGCTGGCTGGCCCGCGCGTAGCTGTCCCGCGCCTGGCTGTTGAGGGCTTGCACGCCGGTCAACAGCGCGGTGGCCAGCCACAGGCCAGTGAGCACACTGAAGAATTGCACAGGGTGGCGCCGCCAATGGCTGAGCAGCGCGCGCAGTGTCCAGTGGAAGACGCGCATGTCAGCGGGCGTCCGCAGCGAGTACCTGGCCGCGATGCAACACCACCTGCTGGTCAAGGCGCGCCGCGATGCGCGGACTGTGGGTGACCATCAGCAAGCTGGTGGGGCTGTCCCGCAGCAGGTCCAGCAGCAGTTGCAGCACTTCGTCACTGGTGCCTTCGTCGAGGTTACCGGTGGGTTCGTCCGCCAGCAGCAAGCCGGGGCGCGACGCCAGGGCTCGTCCTACCGCTACCCGTTGCTGCTGGCCGCCGGACAGTTGTTCGGGGTAACGCCTCAGCAAGTCACCCAGGCCGAGTCGCTCCACAAGCTGCGCTTGCCACGCCGGATCGAGGCGCCCGGCCAGGCGCGCCTGGAAGGCCAGGTTGTCTTCGACCCGCAGGCTGCCGATCAGGTTGAACTGCTGGAACACCAGGCCGATCTCGGTGCGACGCCAGTGGGCCAGTTGCGCCTCACTCATCTGGTCCAGGCGCTGGTCGCCGACCTGGATGCTGCCACGGTCGACCTGGTCGAGCCCGGCCACCAAATGCAGCAGCGTGCTTTTGCCACTGCCCGACTCACCCATCAACGCCAGGCTGCTGCGCGCTCCCAGGTACAGGTCGACACCCGCCAGCACGGTCAACGGCCCCTGCGGCGTGCCATAACTCTTGAATACCCCTTGTACCTGCAGCATCACCCCTCCCCACAAGCTTCTGGACTTAAGCCGGAGAATAACGGTTGTCACATTTTTATGTCACAACCATGGGCAAAAGGAGCGCCCCATGACCCCTGCAAATTTTTCACATCGATTTCACCCGGCCGCCACCTGCTGCACTTTAAATTGCCGTCCATGGGCAGATAACAGGCTGGTTATTTCAAACGCCCGTTAGTGCAAGTGAACAATTTTTTATATCGGTATGTTCAGCAAAAAGACAGCGCCCCTGTGACACGCTTTTGCATATTCCTGCATCAGCGCTACTCACTTGGCGCCTGCCTAACTTGCCGCTGCCAGTTACCGGATTAACGCCTGGAAGTTACCAATGGTGAATAGTGTGGTTGACCTGACCCTGAGCAAGTCTCGCTCGCGCTGGGCATTTGTAAAACAGCTGAACAAACTGTGGCTTGGCGTGGCAGGTATCGTGATGATCAGCCTGGCAGTAACGGCGTTCATCTGGTGGCCAAGATCGCCGCTGGACCTGGGCGTGGGCCACCGCCTGCTCACCTCCGGAACCCTGGAAGCCTGGCGTAACGGAGACCTGGTGGTGCTGGTCCGCCATGAGGAACGCTGTGACCGCTCCAACAACCCTTGCCTGGGCCCGGCAGACGGCCTGACCACGCTCGGCTCGTTGTCTGCCAGTGCCGTGGGCAAGGCCTTCCAGACCCTGGGCATGGAAAACACCGACGTACTGAGCAGCCCCACTACCCGTACCGCGCAGACCTCGCTTTTCATGTTCGGCAAGGCCGAATTGTCACCCGGGCCCCTGGCCATCTGCGGCCCTGCTATCGGCGAGGAACTGCGCCCGCATAAACACGCGGACCGCAACCTGCTGGTGGTCACCCACAGCGCCTGCATCAGCGACTTCGAGGAGGCATTGGGCTACTCACACGCTGCCCATGCTGAATACGGCAGTGCATTGTTTGTAAAGCTGCTGCCCGATGGCAAGTTCAAGGCGCTGGGTATTTTGAACAGTAAGGACTGGGCCGCCGTGCTTAAACAACTTTAGAACACTTCTTAACATTTAATCATTCAAGTTCGTTCAGCAAAAAGACAGCCAGACCGTGGCATCGTCTATGGTTTTAATTGATTTTTTTAGAAAAATTATTAGCTCACTAACTTTTCACAAGTTAACAACATGACGATGACCTTCGATGACTTATTGGACGCCACACGTTTAACGAGCTTGACTGGGGCACAGGGATATTCAGTTTCGCCCCCCCCACTAACAGACTGTTTAAGGAATAACGTTCTGTGCCGCATTTCTACCCGACCACGACCACCTTCCACCCCTCGCGCATGGCTGATCCAGCGCTCGTGCTGATTCACCGTCAATACCGCTTGAGAGTGCAATAGCCATGACCCGCCTTAAACCATTGCCCGTATTACTACTGGCATTCGTGATGTTCTATCTACTGCCACTGGGCCTGCATGGCCTATGGATCCCTGACGAAACCCGCTACGCCCAGATCAGCCAGGAAATGCTCATCAGCGGCAACTGGGTGGCACCGCATTTCATGGGCGTGCGCTATTTCGAAAAACCCGCAGCCGGCTACTGGCTCATTGCACTGGGCCAGGCGTTGTTCGGTGAAAACCTGTTCGGCGTGCGCATCGCTTCCGCCCTGACCACCGGCCTGAGCGTCGTGCTCGCCTACCTGATCGCCCGCCGGCTGTGGAACGACCCGCGCAAGAGCTTCGCCTGCGCGCTGCTCTACATGAGTTTCGGCCTGGTGGCCGGGCAAGCCGGTTATTCCAACCTGGATCCGCAATTCACCTTTTGGGTCAACCTGAGCCTGGCGGCGCTGTGGTTTGCCCTCGACAGCTCCACCCCCCGTGCCCGCCTCGCCAGCTGGGCGTTGCTGGGTGTGGCCTGCGGCATGGGTTTCATGACCAAGGGTTTCCTGGCGTGGCTGCTGCCGGTGTTGATCGCCCTGCCTTACATGCTTTGGCAACGTCGCCTGGGGGAACTGCTGCGCTACGGGCCGCTGGCGATACTGGTGGCGGCCGTGGTGTGCCTGCCCTGGGCACTGACGATCCACCTGCAGGAACCGGACTACTGGCGTTTCTTCTTCTGGCACGAGCACATCCGCCGGTTCGCCTCCGACAATGCCCAGCATGCACGACCCTGGTGGTTCTACCTGCCGCTGATGGTGGTGTCGTGCCTGCCGTGGGCGGCGCTGCTGCCGGCGACACTGTGCAAGGCCTGGAAGGAAAAGCGCCAACCGGCCATCGTCTTCCTGGCGCTGTGGTTGCTGCTGCCCCTGGGCTTTTTCAGCCTGAGCAACGGCAAGCTGCCGACCTACATCATGCCGTGCCTGCTGCCGCTGGCGCTGCTGATGGGCCATGCGTTGATCGACCTACTGGCCAACGCCCGCACCCGCACGCTGCGCGTCAATGGCCTGCTCAACCTGGGCATCGGCCTCGCGGCAATGGTGACGCTGATCTACCTGCAAATCGACCGGCCGTTGTACGGCAACAGCCACAGCGAGATGTTCAACCTGTCCCTGACGTTCATCGTGCTGATGGGCTGGATGCTCGCCAACCTGCTTCAAGCCTTCCGCCCATTGGCGCTGTGGGCGATGCCGGCGTTGGGCATTGGCCTGCTGGTGGCGCTGTTGCCCGCCGGCATGCCGGCGGTGATCGAAGATAACCAGATGCCTGATCAGTTCGTGCTCCAGCACCTGGACGACCTGCAACAGACCCATGGGCTGCTGAGCAACGAACTGGAATCGGCGTCGGCCCTGGCATGGCGCCTGCGGCGGCCCGAAGTGACGCTCTACAACACCGAAGGCGAACTGCGCTACGGCCTGCAATACGCCGACTCGATGCACCGCAAGGTGGATCTCGACAGCGTTCAAGCCTGGCTCAAGCAGGCGCGCCAGCAAGGCCCGGTGGGCGTGCTGATGCGGGTCAGGAGCACCAGCGAAATGCGCGAAGCCGGCCAGCTGCCGTTGGGGGGCAAGCGTTATTACAAGGGTGACCTGGAGATCATCATCTACCCGCAATTGCCGTAACACAGGCGCCCTAATGTGGGGTGACCCCATTCAACACTCGTCCCACATCGGAACCGCCGCATGAACTTCTGGAAAACCGAACGCGGCGCCCTGCTGCTGCTCCTGGGCGTGTCGGCCCTGATCCTGCTGCTGGGCCTGGGCGCCCGCGACCTGTGGGGCCCGGAAACCCGCTGGGCGAACATCACCCTGCAGATGCTGCAAAGCGGCGACTACTTCGACCCGTACCTCAAGGGCACCCCGTATTACGACAAACCCCTGCCGTCGTACTGGCTGATCACCGGCCTGGCCAACCTGATGGGCGGCCTGGGGCCGTGGTCGTTGCGCCTGTCATCGGTCATCTCGGCGTGGCTGAGCATCTGGCTGGTGTACCTGATCGGCGAGCAACTGTTCCGCAAAGGCACCGGCCTGATTGCCGGCTGGATGCTCGCGACCACCTTCTACTTCCTCTTCTGGGCCCGGGTGGCCACGGCGGACGTGCTGACCGTATGCGGCGTGCTCGCCGCCGTCTGGTGGTATTGGCGCGGGCCGGACGATACGCGGCTGGGGCGCTACACGGTGTTCTTCCTGTTACTGGCGGCGACGTCGCTGTTCAAGGGCTTGATCGGCTTTGTACTGCCGGGCCTGGTGCTGCTGCCGCACTTGCTCAGCGAACAGCGCTACAAACGCCATCTCAACCTGCGGTTGGTGCTGGCCGTGATCATCGCCGGGGCGTTCTACGCGATCCCGTTTGTGCTGTCCCACCTATACGGCGCACCGACCTACGGTGCAAGCGGCCTGGAACTGGTGTTCCGGGAAAACGTGGTGCGCTTCTTCGACCCGTTCGACCATATGGGGCCGATCTACACCTACCTGATCTACCTGCCGGCCTACACCTTGCCCTGGGCGCCGTGCTGGGTGCTGGGCCTGTGGCTCGCCGTGCGGCATTGGCGCGACACCCCGCCCAACACCCGCTGGCTGGTGTGGGGGCTGGGCCTGCTGTTTGTGTTCTTCACCGCCAGTGGCAGCCGGCGCAGTTACTACGTGCTGCCGCTGGTGCCGTTCGCGCAGTTGCTGGCGGCGTGGTGGGTCAGTGAGCGTATCGCCCGCAAAGGCACGGTCGGCCGGGGTTGGTACCGTGGGTTCGGCATCGCTGCCGGGGTGATGCTGCTGGTACTCGGGGTGGTGTATCCGTGGACCAATGGCAATGGCGGCGTGACCCGTTTCGCCGAGGACGTTCAAGCGCAAGCAGTGAAAAGCGCGCCATGGAACGCGTGGCAGATGGTGATGGTGGAAGTCGACAACAAGGTACCGATGTACCTGCAAAATCACGGGACGCCGTTCTACTACGTTGCCGAAACCCAGGACTTCCCGCGCCAGGGCGACAGTGCGGCGTTCATGGCCTGGCTGGAAAAAACCAGCGGCCGCACCTTTGATCCCAAGCGCACAATTATTGTCGCGCAGTCCACCAAGGATGACCCGACGCCGCTGGCCTACCTGGGCAACGATCATCAGGTCATCACTACCCAGCCGGACAATGGTGAACGGTTGTTCCACAAGCGTGACGGTGGCAGCGTGGCATTTGTGCCCAACGCCGCGCCGTAGCACTGGCGGCATGGGGCGGGCATTGCTAGTGTGGCGCGCTTAAGCCACCGTCCGAGCCCGGCCCGCCATGCCCTACTCTTCCCTTTCCCTTGCCGCCCTGAGCCTGATCGTGCTCGCCACGCCGGTAGCGGCAGACACGCCAATGCCAGCCAACATGGTTTACCTGCGCAGCCTCGACCCGAGCATCGCCCAGGACATTCGCTACGCCAGCCCCCACAACTTCACCGGAGCGCCGCTGGACGGCTACAACGCCGCCGAATGCGTGCTGTCTGCCGATGCGGCAAAGGCACTGGTACGGGTCCAGGCCGAGTTGGCCAGGCAGGGTTACGGCTTGAAGGTCTTCGACTGCTATCGTCCCAGCCGTGCCGTCGCGAACATGGGCCGCTTCGCCAGCCTGCCGGGGGATCCGGCCAAGGCCGAGTTCTACCCCCGGGTGAACAAGCAGGATTTCTGGCGCCTGGGCTATGTGGCCAAGGTTTCCAACCACTCCCGGGGGGCGGCAGTGGACGTCACACTGACAAGCCCCGATGCACGGCCTGCCCAGGTCTGGAGCGCCAACACCCCCGCAGTGGATTGCGCGGCCGGGTACGGACGACGCCTGCCGGATGGCGGCCTGGACATGGGCACCGGTTTTGATTGCTTCGACGAAATGGCCCACACCAACAGCTCCCACATCAGCCAGGCGGCACGCCAGAATCGCCAACGGTTGAGCGCTGCGATGGCCAAGGAAGGCTTTACCGGTTATGCCGGCGAATGGTGGCACTTCACCTATAGCCGAAACCCGGTGCGGGCCGAGCCGATGGACTTCCCTATCGAACCGCTGCGGTAACATCACAACACAGCTTCAGCTTGATAAAGCCCGGGGCAAAAACTAGCGTTTGAGGTTTCCCTCTTTTCAAGGACTGAACGACGTTGAACACGCTCATCAAAACCTGCGCGGCGCTGCTGACGCTGCTTTCAAACGTGGCACTCGCGCAAATCCCCGAGACCAGCCGGCAACTGATCGTGGTCACCACCCCGGACTGGAACAGCATCCAGGGCACCGCACAACGCTATGAGCGGCATGGGCAAGGCTTTCAGAAAGTCGGCGAACCCTTTGCCATCGTGGTCGGTAAAAACGGCATGGCGTGGGGCACCGGCCTTACGACACCCACCCCCGACCAGCAGCCCCTCAAGCATGAAGGCGATGGCAAGGCCCCGGCCGGCATCTTCAAACTCGGCGGTGCCTTCGGCTACGCCCCCACCGCTGACACCCGCTTGCCTTACGCGGCCAGTACCGCCACCCGCGAATGCGTGGATGACAGCCAGTCCAGCCATTACAACACCCTGGTGGACAGCTCGGCGGTAAACAAGGACTGGACCAGTTCCGAGCGGATGCTGCGCAAGGACCAGCTGTACCGCCAGGGGATTTTTGTCGAGCACAACACACCGGCCTTGGCCAACGGCGGCTCGTGTATTTTCCTGCATATCTGGCGCAGCGTCAGTTCGGGAACATTGGGCTGCACGGCGATGGACCCGGTGAATATCCAGGCGTTGTTTGCCTGGCTGGACCCGCGAGAAAACCCGCTGCTGGTGCAACTGCCCGCAGCGCAGTACGACCTCTACCGTGAGCGCTGGAAACTGCCGTCCCGCTGAGCTGACAGCAGGCGTTGAAATGCGGCCAATACCTCGCCGGGTTTTTCCAGCATGAGTTGGTGGCCGCATTCGGGCAACAACTGATACTCGGCATTGGGCAAATGCCGGGCGAGTGCTTCGCCGCCGCTGGCCGGGGTCAGGCCGTCGGTGTCGCCGGCCAGCACACTCACGGGCAGGGTCAGGGTGAGCAGTGCATTGGCGTCTGGCCATTGGACGTTTTTCATCAGGGCCTTGAACATGTACAGCGGGTTGCGCTCGGTGAGTTTTTCTTCGTAGGCGACCAGTGCGGGGTCGGCCTTGGCGTTCCATGCGGCCTGGCGGAAACCTTTGGCCAGCAGTGGGCGCAGCCATTCCAGGAGCCATGCGGGTAGTCGCATCAGGCCGCCGCTCCGGCTGATGCTGTGGAGTCGGGTGCCCAGCAGCAATACGGCTTCGATGGGGATCGCGGGTTTGGCCAGCAAGGCGCTCAGGGTCAGGCCAGTGCCGAAGGAGTGGGCGACGATGAGGTTGCGGGAACCGCCGTAGCGCTTGAGGATTTCCAGGTAGTCGGCGACCAGTTCGGGCCAGGCGTAGGCCTCTGGGTTGCGGGGTTTTGCGCTGGCGCCGTGGCCGAGCAGGTCCCAGGCGACCAGACTGTAGCCTTGGGTTTTCAGGGATTGCCATTGGTGGCGCCACTGGTCCTTGTTGCCGCCGGCGCCGTGGCAGAAGAACACTACCGTATCGGGTTGGGTGGTGCCCGCGTGATGGGTGATGCTCAGGTGACGGGTGGGGCGGATTTCCAGTTGTTGGCCCTGGATCACTGGCAGTTCGGTGAAAGAGGTCGGCATGGAGGTTTCTCAATAAGTGAAAGGATTGAGTGTGGTGTAGCAACAGCAAAATCAAAGGTGGACACGATCCAAATGTGGGAGCGGGCTTGCTCGCGAAGGTCGTTAACGATAACGCGAACATCCTGATTCAACGCGGCGCTCTCAGGTTCTTCGCGAGCAAGCCCGCTCCCACATAAAGCGGCTCTGCTTTTGCTCTAACACTCAGGTCGCCTTTGCCGCTTTTGCAATGTGACTCGCTGTAAGAGCGAAACCATAGGTGGCCGTTAGCTGAATAACGGATATGCCCCCAACCCCAACACCCCAAGTCAGATGGCCTCAGCCATCAACAACTCCCGCGTATACGGATGCCGCGCATCAGCAAACAGCGCCGCCGTCTCCCCCTGCTCCACCACCCTCCCCTGACGCATCACCGCAATCCGGTCACACAACCGCGCAGCCACCCGCAAGTCATGAGTAATAAACACAATGCTCAACCTGAACCGCCGCTGCAGCGACTCCAGCAACTCCAGAATCTGCACCTGGATCAGCGCATCAAGCGCCGACACACACTCATCAGCGATCAACACCTTAGGCTCCACCGCCAACGCCCGGGCGATCCCTATGCGCTGCCGCTGCCCCCCGGAAAACTCATGAGGAAACCGCTCAAACGCCGCTGCCGGCAACCCCACCAACCCCAGCAACTCACGGGCCCGCCGCTCGGCATCCGCCTTGGAAACCCCCTGCACCAAAGGCCCAGTCATAACAATCTGCCCCACCGTCTGCCGCGGATTGAGCGAGGCAAACGGATCCTGGAAAATCATCTGCACATCACTGCGCAACGCTCGCAGCCGCCCTTCAGACAACCCCGCGACCTCCCGCCCCAACCACTCGATCCGCCCGCTGTCAGCACGCAGCAAACGCACCAGGCACCGACCCAGGGTCGACTTGCCCGACCCCGACTCCCCCACAATCCCCAACGTCTCGCCTTCACGCAATTGCAGCTGAACCGCATCCAACGCCTGAGTCGTACGCCGCCCCCAACAACCGCTGCGGCTGCTGAACACCTTGCCCAGCGCTTCGGCCTTCAGCACCACAGGGCCAGCCACCTGCGTACGCGGCACCAGCGGTTGCGCCGACACCGCCGCCAACAACTGCCGGGTGTAATCTTCCCGGGGCACACGCAACACCGCCGGGGCCGTGCCCTGCTCCACCACCCGGCCCTTTTCCAGCACCAGCACCCGGTCGGCAATCGCCTCGACCACGGCAAAGTCGTGGGTGATAAACAACAGTGCCATGCCCTTGTCCTGCTGGATCTTGCGCAGCAGGTCGAGAATCTGCGCCTGGGTGGTCACGTCCAGCGCCGAGGTCGGCTCATCGGCAATCAACAGCGCCGGATCAAACGCCAGGGCCATGGCGATCACCACCCGCTGACGCTGCCCGCCAGACAGTTCAAACGGATACGCCAGTCGCAAGCGCTCAGGGTCGGGCAAGCCGACATAACCGAGCAAATCCACCACCCGCTGACGCCGCACCCGTGCCGCCGCCACGCCATGGGCGCGCAGGGTTTCATCGATCTGTTCGCCCACCCGCAACAGTGGGTTGAGGGCGCTCATGGGCTCCTGGAATACCATGCTGATATCCCGCCCGCGCAGTTGGCGCATGGCCTCTTCGCTGCGGTCGGCCAGGTCTTCGTCGCGAAACACCAGGCGCCCGCTTTCCACCTTCAGCGGGGCCGGCAACTGGCGCAGCAAAGCCTTGGCCAGCATTGACTTGCCGGAACCGGATTCACCCACCACACACAAGCATTCGCCACGGTTCAGTTGCAGCGACAGGTCATACAGCGCATGGCTGCGATCCGCACCGGCCGGCAAGGCGATACGCAAATGTTCAACACTCAACAACGTCATAGCGACCTCCCGGGCTCAAAGGCCACACGCAAACCTTCACCGACTCGATTGACCGCCAGCACGCACAGCACAATCGCCAACCCCGGTAGAAAGCTCATCCACCAGGCGTCCCGCAGCAAGCCACGGGAGGCATTGATCATGTAGCCCCAGCTCATGGCTTCCGGGTCGCTCAAGCCGAGAAACGCCAGGGCCGCTTCGGTGAGGATCGCCGTGGCCATGACAAAGGTCATGGTCACCAGCAGCGGCGCCAGGGCGTTGGGCAGGATCTGCTGGGCGATGATCCCCAGCGGCGACTGCCCCAGCACCCGCGCGGCCTGCACGAATTCGCGCTGGCGCAGGGTCAGGAACTCACTGCGCACCAACCGCGCCACCGCCGGCCACGCTACGAGTGCGATGGCCAGCACGATGGAGAACAGGGACGGCTCAAGGATCGCCACCAGGATCACCGCCAGTACCAGTTGCGGAATGATCTGGAAGAACTCGGCAATGCGCATCAGCACACCGTCGAGCCAGCCACCGAAATAGCCGGCGACCGCGCCGACCAGCAGGCCCACCACCAGGGTCGCCAGGCTGGCCAGCGCCCCCACGGCCAGGGACACCCGCGCGCCGTACAGCAGGCCACTGGCGAGGTCGCGACCGAGCAGGTCACTGCCCAGCCAATGGGCCGGGTCGTGGAATGGCGCGAGCATCGGCTGGCTGTTCATCTCCCATGGCGAGCTGCTGGTCAGCCAGGGGGCGGCGATCGCCAACAGCGTCAGCAGCAGCAAAAACAGCGCACCGATCAACGCCGCAGGCTGGCGCACAAAACGTCGGAAAACCAGCATCAGCCTTGCACTCCTGCACCGATACGCGGGTCGAGAAAACGACAGATCACATCGGTCAACACGTTAAAGCCCACCACCAGAATCGAGATCACCAGGAAACCGCCCATCAACACGCCGTAGTCACGCTGGGCCAGCGAGTCGTACATCAAGCGACCAATCCCCGGCCAGGAATACACCACCTCCACCAGCAACGCGCCGCTGGCCAACTGGCCCAGTTGCAAACCGGCAAAGGTCACCACCGGCAACAGCGCATTGCGCAACACATGCACGTACAAAATCCGCCGCGGGTGCAGGCCCTTGGCGTGGGCGGTGCGCACGTATTCCTGGCCAAGGGCGTCGAGCACGGCGGCGCGGGTCAGGTGGATATACAAGGCGAGGAACAGCACGCTCAACGACACGCACGGCAGCAGCAGGTGCTTGAGCCGGTCGAGCAGGGAAAAGTCCTGTGCCACCGTTTCCATGCCAAACGCCGGCAACCAATCGAGGCTGACGGAGAACAACAGGATCAGCAGCATCGCCAGCCAGAATGGCGGCATCGCGTACAGCAGCAAAGCGCCGTGGGAGATCACGCCATCCAGCCAGTGGCGCTTCTGTCGGGCCCGGGCGGCCAACGTCCCCAGGGTGACGCCAAGCACCGACGAGAGCAAAAATGCCGAGCCCATCAGGGCCAGTGTTGCCGGCAAGCGCTCGGCAATCAGCGACCACACCGAGGTCTGGTTGCGGTAGGAATAACCCAGGTCCAGATGGGCGATATTGCCCAGGTAGATCAGCAACTGCGTGAGCAACGGCTTGTCCAGGCCCATGGTCTGGCGCAGGTGTTCGATGAACTGCACATCATCCACCCCCGCCTCGCCGGCCAACAGCAGCGCCGGGTCACCCGGCGCCAGGCGGATCAGTAAAAAGCCCAGCACCAGCACCGCCACAATCATCAACAGTGCCTTGAGCAGGCGACCGCTGAAATACAGCAACCCGTTCATGGTGCAGGCGCGTCGAGGTAGACGCTTTCGTAGTCTTCGTTAAGGCTGGTGGCGGTTTGCAGCAGGTTCTTCACCTCTTTGTGGAACAGTGTCGGGTAGCGCATTTCGAAGATCGGCGCGATCGGCAGGTCGGTGTTCAGCACGTTTTCCAACTGGCTATAGAGCCTGGTGCGTTCCGGGCCTTCCGGGGTGTTGGCGACCTGAGTCCACAGGGCATCGGCCTCGGGGCTGTTGTAGCCGCTGACGTTGGCAAACGGCGAAGTCTTGAGGATGTAGTCGGAGCGGTACAGGTAGGCGTTGGTCAGGTACGGGTCGCCGATCTGGAAGATGAAGTTGTAGGTCAGGTCGAAGTCCCAGTCGCTGACGCGCTGGAACCAGGTGGCGGCGTCGGACGTCACCACTTGTACCTTGAAGCCCAGCGGCTGCAGGGCTTGCTTGGTGTATTCGGCCAGGCGCTCCCAGGCACCGCCCTTCTCGCCGTTGAGCAGGCGAATCCGCACGGCGCCCACGTCCACGCCGGACTCGGCAATCAGCGCCTTGGCTTTTTTCACGTCATAGGTGTACTGCGGCAATTGCGGGTCGTGGTACGGCGAGGTGGACACGAACTGGCCGGGGGCAACTTTGCCCGAACCGAAGAAGATGTTGTCGACGATGAACTGGCGGTTCAGCGCATACAGGATCGCCTGGCGCACCTTGGGGTTGTTCAGCGGCGGCTTGCGCGTATTGATCTGCAGGAAGGCCAGGCCGGAATACAGCTCCCAGCCTTTTTCCGACGACTGCACGTCCGGCAAGGCGGTCAGGCGCTTGAGGTCGGAATAGTCGGCATCACCGCTGCGCAGCACCTGCACGTCGTTGCGCTCGAACGCCGCAGCGCGGGACGAGCCGTCCGGGATCACGTGGAAGATGATCGCATCCAGGTGTGGCAGGCCCTTTTTCCAGTAGTCGGGGTTCTTTGCCAGCTTGATATAGGCGCCGCGTTTCCACTCCACAAACACAAACGGGCCGGTGCCGACAGGCTTGAGGTTATAGGGGTTGTTGCGAAAGTCAGTGTTCTCGTAGAGGTGCTTGGGCACCACAGGCCGCAGCCCGCTGCCCAGGGCCGAGAGCAACGGCGCGAAGGGTTTCTTGAGCTGGAACACCACCTGCAGCGGGCCCTTGGCGGTGATGCTGTCGACGTACTCGGTGAAGACCCCGCCCAGGCGCTTGTCCACTTCGGGGTAGAAGGTCTGGAAGCTGAACACCACGTCATCGGCGGTGAACGCGTGGCCATCATGCCAGCGCACGTTGTCCTGCAAATCGAAGGTGTAGGTCAGGCCATCGGGAGAAACGGTCCAGGCCTTGGCCAATACCGGTTTGGGTTTCAGGTCGGTGTCGAAGGTCAGCAGGCCCTGGAGGATCTTGCCGCTGACGTACTGGGTGGACACGTGGCTGACCACGCCGTGCATCAGCGACGGCGGTTCGGGTTGGGCCACCAGGTTCAGCACCCCGCCGTCATGGGGTTGCGCCTGAGCGGTGCCGGCCAGCAGCACGGCGCCAAGTCCCAGGTATGAAAGGACACGGCGAAAAGATAAAGGGCGCATGGAGACTCCTTGGCTAAGGTTTTGTCAGGGATTTAGCAAGGGCTGTGCCATGGGGCGACGGGCCGCGTTTGCGGGCATCACAGGCCTTGGCAGTGATGAAAAAACCACAGTGGCCGGGACGAGTGTGGAAAAAGCAACAGCCCGCCCTCTTGAGGAATGGTTGTGCGTAGCAGCTGCCGAGCCTTGGCGAGGCTGCGTCTGCGGTGTGTCAGGTATGCCGCCAACGCAGCCTCGACAAGGCTCGGCAGCTGCTACGGTAAGGTTTGAAGTTTGAGGGCCCCATCACTGGCACAAGGTTTGCCCTTCTAACCGCTATCTGAACCCATGAGTTTGAAGCGCATGTCACTGGATTACCTGGGCAACCCCATCGACACCCTCAACCCCGCCACCCGTCAGGGCCTGGATGATTTCGTCGGCGGTTTTCTCGGCTATCAGCCCCGTGCCGAGGGCATCCTCGCGGTCGCCGATGCCGACCCCGACTCAGCATTGGCCAACGGATTTGCCGGCCTGCTGCTGATGTTTATCGAGTCGCCCGAGGGCCCTGTGCTGGCCGAGAAGTACCGTCAGCGGGCGGCGGCGGTGAATTCCCGGCATCCACGGGCGCTCGTGTATCTGCAAGTGCTGCAAGCCTGGATCAACGACGAGCTGGATGAAGTGCTGCGCCTCAGCGAGCATCTGCTGGATCTTTATCCGCGGGACCTGCTTGCGGCCAAGCTCAACCAGTACCTGGAATTCAACCGGGGCAACTGGCCGGCGCTGCTGCGGATCGGTTTGAAAGCCACCGCCGGCGCGCCGGATATCGCCCACAGTCACGGGCTACTTGCGTTTGCGTATGAGCAGTGTCATTTGCTGGAGGAAGCCGAGGCCAGTGCGCTTGAGGCGTTGCGGTTGCAGGCGTCCGAGCCATGGGCCCATCACGCATTGGCCCATGTGATGCTGACCCAGGGGCGTATCGAGGAAGGCATCGGGTTTCTGGAGGGCGTGAAGCAGCACTGGGACGGGCTTAACTCGTTCATGTACACCCATAACTGGTGGCATCTCGCGTTGTTTTATCTGGGGCGCGGGGAGGATCAGCGGGTGCTGGAGATTTATGACCGGCATGTGTGGGGGATCTTGCCGGAGTACTCCCAGGATCAGGTGGGCGCGGTGTCATTGCTGGCGCGGCTGGAGCTGGCCGGGATTGATGTGGGTGAGCGGTGGCAGGCGTTGGCGCCCTACCTGCAGCGTCGGGTTGGGGATGCGGTACAGCCGTTTTTGAGTGTGCAGTATTTGTATGGGTTGGCCCGTGCGGGCAAGCCTGAGGCGGATCAGTTGTTGGCGGCTTTGCGCAGGCACAGTGTGGAAGCGCGGCCGGTTTGGGGGGAAGTGACGTTGCCGTTGGCTGAGGGGTTGTTGGCGCATGCCCGGGGGGATGCCCGGCGGGCGTTGGAACAGCTGGGGATAGCGTTGCCGCGGCTGAATGAGATTGGCGGGAGTCATGCGCAGCGGGATTTGTTTGCGCAGGTGGAGCTGGACGCACGGTTGCGGGTTGGGGATTGGCTTGGGGCGCAGCAGACGCTGGAATTGCGCCGGCGGTATGACGGGCTGGATGTGCCGACGAATCGAGCTTTGGTGGTGGTGTATGAGGCTTTGGGGTTGCCTGGGGAGGCGCTGCGGGCGCGGGCGCGGATTGGGGGGATATCCGTTATTTAGGTGATGGCTTGTATTGGTTCCGCTCTTGCCCCACCACTCGGCACCTCGCCTAGGCTCGGTGTGCCCTCACTCCGGCTTTGGACCGTGGGCCGCCGTCATGGGCCATCCTTGGCCCAGGACGGCTAACCCGGCGTCCTGCCGGGTTACCCACGCTCCAAAGCCTGCGTTCGGCCAGC